>NZ_JAGQBK010000005.1:0-144520 GCF_024345595.1 Synechococcus lacustris Maggiore-St4-Slac
CAAAACATCTCACCAAACATCTCACATGCGGCTTTTTTATTTTTAAATCGATTGCGCTGCAATGAGACTGGGCGAGAAATTGTTGAGCCTTCCAAGCTGATATTCGAAACAGTAAGAAGCCCATCCCGCAATTACTGATCCATCCCCTTAAATTCCTTCAGCAAAGCCCGATTCAGCTTGTTATTACAGTTAATCAGCAACTGCGGGTAGATACTGCCGTCTTTATAAGGTGCGTAAGCAGCAGCGCAAGCAGCCTTGGCTGCCTCTTGCCATTGCTGATAAATCGCCGGGGGCAGTTTGCTATTTAACTTTTTTGTTGACTGCTCTAATTGCAACCCAGCGCAATAGCGCATCTCCACAGTGGTTTCACCAGAGCAGTTGAGTTTGGTTGGTTGGGCCCTAGCAGCAGTAGATGGCAGCAGCAACAGGCCTAGTAGCAATAGCGTTTTCATAGATCCTTTAGCCCCTTGAGCAGCGTACGGCTAGTTGCTGGTGGGGTAGTAGGAAGGCATAACAAATATTGAATAAAAGCGGCCGATATGGCGTCAATGTGGCCGAGAAGCTCCTGATGCTTACGGATGTTGGAGTTCTAGTTTAAAAGCCCTGGGGACGCTTACGAACGCTAAAAAGTTCCACGTTATCGTTTGTGGTAACAGGATTTACATCTACACGTTTGGGTATAGCCATCACATTAAAGGCTAAAGACCAACGTTCACCATCTCCCCGAAACGGAGCTACTGAATGGGGTTGCCAGGCAGGAAATATGTAGAAATCGCCAGGAACAGGCAACACATATTCAGCCATGCCGGTGCGAAAGCTTTGGATGTGCCATTCCTCAGGGCCATACAAACACAATTGGCCATCAAAACTATTGCTATTGATCTGGGGCGGAACCTGTAAAAAGATCACCCCAGAGAAACTACCGCCGTGGGTGTGGGTTGGGTTGTAATCACCCGAGCGCTGCACATTTAGCCATAAATCAACCATCTGCAATCCATAGCGCCCCTCAGCCCAGGGTCCACGCCCCTGGGGCGGCAAGCGATCGATCACATGGCGAATCCAACGCTCACACCCAGGCAAGATCACCTCGCGGCAGAGCTCCTGCACAGCTGGTTGTTGGGGGCCAAGTTCAAGCTGCAGTGCAAGCTGACCGGCAAGTTTGTGGGAGGCATTAGGGCTGCGCTCAGGCGCCTTCAACACCTCTTTAGCCAAAACCTGCAAAGAAGAGAGCAAAGTTTGGGCCAGGTTGCCTTTGAGCACATAGCGAGGAAAAAGCTCCAACACCTCCATGGTGATGTCCAAAAGTTCAGGCTGAGGCTAGGTGCTAACTCAACTCATCAAGTAAGCGCTCAACACTGTTCACCTTATCTTCAAGGCTTTGCTGGCGATCAACTCTGGTATTTAGATGGATAGTGCTGAATAAACGGGGGCAACCCATGGCATGGAGTTGCTCATGGCAACTACGCACCGCAGCAAACACCTCATCCCATTCGCCTTCGATAGCAGTGCCATTCGGATGGAGTTGAATTTTTAAACCAGCTGCTGTTAGCAGCCGCTCACAGGTGGCGATATAAGGGGAAAGGTTTACGCCCACACCCACTGGTACCACACACAAATCAACAATTACCTTCATGGCAAAACGCCGTAACTACACCATCATCGCCCCGCACCATGACAGGCTCAAGGCAGTAGCAGCAAAACCCTGATCAGCCTCCAGGATGTAACAAAAGACTTTGGGGTAAAAACCTTGCTCCACAAGGTGAATCTCGAAGTTGGCCCACGGGAACGGATGGGCCTAATCGGCACTAATGGTTCCGGAAAATCCACCCTGTTGAGATTGATGGCAGGCCTAGAACCGCCGGGTGGCGGCAGCGTGCAAATAAACACTCGCAGCAAAGTGATCTATGTGGATCAAAACCCAACCCTTGATCCAAATCGCACGGTGCTTGAGCAGGTATTTGCCGATAGCGGTGAAAAGATGCAAGTGGTAAAAAGCTATGAAAACATCACTCTTCAATTACAAGAAAATCCAACAAGTAGCAATTTATTAGCAGAACTTGGCAGCCTTAGCGGCCGCATGGATCAACTAAATGCCTGGGAATTAGAACGCCAATGCCATGAAGTGCTGAGCCGGCTTGGCATAAATGATCCAAACCGTAAGGTGGGTGAACTTTCAGGTGGATATCGCAAACGCTTAGCTTTAGCCGCAGCATTAGTAGCAGAACCCGATGGCCTATTGCTAGATGAACCAACAAACCATTTAGATGCACTTGCAACAGAATGGCTACAAGAATTCCTTGCCCGATTTCCAGGGGCATTAGTGCTAATCACCCACGACCGGTATTTTCTAGAAAGGGTAACAAACACAATAATAGAATTAGAAGCAGGTAATTTAAAACGTTATCCTGGTAATTATGGTGCTTATCTTGAATTAAAAAACCAAGAAGATATTGCTGATGCAGCCCAGCAACGGGCCTATCGCTCAGTAATGCGCCGCGAAATGGAATGGTTAAAACGCGGCCCTAAGGCTAGAAGCACAAAGCAAAAAGCCCGCATTCAACGAATTGCTGAAATGCGAGAACAAACATTTAAACCAGTAAAAGCAAAAGTTGAAATGGCAAGTGCCGGCAGGCGCCTTGGTAAAACAGTTATTGAGGTTGAAAATCTACACCGCCAGATTGGCGATCGCACATTAATTAAAGATTTTAGCTATAGCTTCTCACCGGAAGATAGAGTGGGATTTATCGGCCCAAATGGTGTGGGTAAATCAACATTACTAGATCTTTTAAATGGGAAACAGGAACCGGATGGGGGCTTAGTTCAGAGGGGTGAAACCGTTGTGATTGGTTGTTTTGATCAACATTCGGAGGAACTATCAAATAATTTAAAAGTAATTGAAGTAATCAAAGAAGTAGCCGAAAGGATTGATCTGGGTCAAGGTGAATTCCTATCAGCTTCACAGCTACTAGAGCGCTTCTTATTTCCACCGGCACAACAATATAGCCCCGTTTCTAAATTATCAGGCGGCGAAAAGCGGAGGCTTCATCTATGCAGATTGCTAATGGCAGCTCCCAATGTTTTACTGCTCGATGAACCCACAAACGACCTTGATATTCATACCCTTGGGGTTTTAGAGGATTACATTGAAGATTTTCGAGGGTGTGTAATCATAGTTTCACACGATCGTTATTTTCTAGATCGCACAATCGATCGCTTATTTTGCTTTCAAGCAAATGGCATATTAGAGCGTTTTGAAGGAAATTACAGTGAATGGCTTGAACACCAACAGCAGCAAACACAAGATCAACAAAAACAACCCGCAAAAACAGTAACCGCCAACAAAAGCCAAACAACGGTTAAACCACCTAAAACAAAATCGCGCAAGCGTAGCTTTAAAGAACAAAGGGAATTGGATCAATTAGACAAAAACCTGCCAATGCTAGAGCTAGAAAAGATGAGCCTTGAGGCAAAACTAATAAATGCAAACTACGAAGAAATTGAAAATATCACCACAAAACTTGCTAGCCTATGTTCACAAATCACAAAGGGTGAAGAGCGCTGGCTTGAAATAAGTGCCCTTGAGGAAAATTGATCGAGTGGGTTAACATAAAAAAAGCAAGCCGATGCGTTCAATGCCGATTAAAAGCTGGAATTATTTTCTGATTTTCAGTGCCTTAGCTGTGGTATTACCAGCGCCAGAAAATATATCAATGCACCTGCCATACTTCCTTCTTTGTGGATTAGGTTTAATACCCTTAGCCCACGAAGCTGCAAAATTAGTAGATGAACTCATCGGCAAAGTTGGAGATAGAATCGGCAGCCTACTAAATATAACTTTAGGCAACATACTGGAATTAATCATTGCCATAACAGCCCTCAATAGCGGCCTGTATAATCTTGTAGTTATTGGAATCGCCGGCTCTGTAATCACCAACACGCTTCTAATATTGGGTATTTCAACAGTAATCGCTGGAAGGAAACAACTTAATATAGAACTTCAGGCCCATAGCAGAGCCCTGAGCACGAATCAACTGCTTATTAGCGTAACACTATTATCGATTCCATCCGTATTTTTTTTGAATGCCCTGCGTCCCCTAAGCGAAGGGAGTGAAAAGATGGATAATTTTTCAATCTATTCAATTATTGTAGCTGTTCTAATTCTTGGCTCATATTTAATGAGTTATGTTCTACAACTAGGCACCCATAGATCATTTTTTATTAAGCCAAAACAAAAAGAATCAGATCATACATTAGGCAATTCAACTAGTTTTGCCAAAATAATTTTAATGCTTGTTGTTATAACAATTGCCATGGCCTTGGTATCAAATCATTTAGTTGATGCCCTAGAATATCTAGTAAAAGGTTCCCACCTAACGCCACTGCTTGTGGGGATGTTTATCCTGCCACTATTCTCAGCCATACCAGAAGCAATAGTTAGCATTAGAGCTGCCACTAACGGGCGCATGGACATAGCAATGACCAGCACAGTTGAATCAAGTGTTCAATTGCTCCAATTTGTATTACCTTGTTTAGTGTTAATTGGAATCCCCTTACAAAATTATTTGCATCTCACCTTCCCTCCGGAGGCCCTAGCCTCACTTTTTGGAGCGGCCCTTGTGGTGCAATGGCTTACGGAAGCCAACTCATTGAATTGGTATAAAGGTATATTATTGCTAATCACCTACAGCACATTAATTACAGGCGCTGTGTTGTTAAAATAAAAGCTTCCAACTTGATAATTAGTAAGATCACATTAGTAAGATCACAAAAGAGCAATGCAATCAATTTCAACCCTAGCTCCTTTAGGCAAAGCTGCCACTTGAACGCAAGCCCTAGCTGGGGACACACCAGTGGAAAACATTTCAGCATAAATACTATTTACATCACTAAAATCGGCAAGATCAACAAGAAATACAGTAGTGCGCACCACCCGCTCTGCGCTGCAGTGGGCAGCCTCTAAAACAGCTTTCAGGTTTGATAACACCTGCCTGGTTTCAAGCCGCACATCACCTGCACCCACCATTTCAGCAGTGACTGGGTGCAGGGCTATTTGACCTGAACAAAAAAGCATTCCACCTGCTTTTACCGCTTGGTTGTAGGGCCCCACCGGCGACGGTGCCTGATTGGTTTGCACCGCCTCAATTTGATCCAATTCCATGGCTGCTTAAACAGAACACAATTATTCTTGCAGTTCAGATTTCAGAAATTATCCTTACGTGTGCGAATTTCAGCTAGCACTTCAACGGGATCAATAAAACCCGTGGCCGCCTGCAGCCTGGCATCCTTGCAACGCATAAATGGATTGGTTGCCAATTCCAAATCAATCCGTGATGGCACGGTTGCCATATTCCTAGCCCGCAGCTCCTGCACCTGTTGCCAACGTTCTTGAAGTGCTTGATTCGTTGGGTCTTGGCTTAGGGCAAATCGCAGATTTGCTTGCGTGTATTCATGGGCACACCACACTTGGGTATCAGGATCTAGGGCAGCAAATTGCTGCAGAGATGCCCACATCTGGGCGGCTGTTCCTTCAAATAAACGTCCGCAGCCACCGGCAAATAAGGTGTCGCCGCAAAATAATTCAGGCCCAGCTTCTCCCACCCTTGGCAAGTAGTAAGCGATATGAGCTCTGGTGTGACCAGGCACAGAAAGCACATGCAATGGCCTACCAAATAAATCCAATTGCTCACCAGCCCCTAGGCCACGGGTTTGAAAAGGAATCCGCTCTCGATCAGCAGCAGCAGCCCACACCTGGGCCTTAGGCCAGTGCTGCAGCAGCTCAGGGGTGCCGCCGATATGGTCGCTGTGGTGGTGGGTGTGCAGCACCAACTCCAGGCTTAATTTGCGCTTCTCCAGTAGTTCGAGCACTGGTGAGGCAATGGCTGGATCAACCACCGCTGCCCGCCCGGCAGAACCAATCAACACAAAAATGTAGTTGTCGCGCAACACAGCTAGGCGCTGGATTTCAAGCATTACAACCACATGTCTTGCAGCAGTTTGGCGCCATGGGCCGGTGCCGGTGATTACAGTTTGATTTGGTGAACACAAGGCATGATCACGGTTGCCCTTCCCAAGGGGGCGCTACTCAAGGATTCGGTAACCCGTTTTGCTGCGGCAGGCCTTGATTTCAGCGCTATCACCAATCCAAATAACCGCCAATTGATGCTGCCTAGCGCCTGCGGCAAAGCAAGGGCCCTACTGGTGCGCAATGGTGATGTGCCCGTTTACGTGGCCTACGGCCAAGCCCAACTGGGGGTGGTTGGTTACGACGTTTTGCAAGAACAACAAAGAAGCGTTGCCCAACTGCTCGACCTCGGTTTTGGCGGCTGCCGCATGGCCGTAGCAGTAAAGGAAAATAGCCCCTATCGCCGCGCTGCTGATCTGCCAGCCCATTGCCGGGTGGCAAGTAAATTCACCCGCTGCGCATCGGAATATTTTCAAAAATTAGATCTACCGATCGACCTTATCCATCTCACCGGATCTGTGGAATTAGGACCACTCACTGGCATATCAGAAGCGATCGTAGACCTTGTGGCCACTGGCCGCACCCTTAAAGACAATGGCTTAATAGCCATCGAAGATCTCTTTTTTAGTACGGCCCGATTAGTGGCTCACCCGCTTTCAATGCGTCTAGATAATGGTCAACTGCAGGATTTAGTAGATGCCATTGCTACAAAAAATCCTGATAATCAATGAAGGATTTGCGTAGGCTGCAACGCCTGTTGCCATACCTGGCCCGGGATCGACGCAGGTTATTTCTTGCCATAAGCCTCCTTTTACCAGTGGCCGCCGCCAGTGCGGTGCAACCACTATTGGTGGGCCAAGCAATTTCCGTGTTGCGGGGTGAACAGGCCTGGTGGTGGCTGCAGGCAATGCCAATGGCCTCAGCCCTGCGCTGGTTGATCGGCCTATTGCTAATAGCAGTGTTGGTGCGCCTTGCCCTGCAAGGCAGTCAAAGTTTGTTAGTGCAAACCATTGGCCAACGGCTTACCTCACAATTGAGGGTTGATTTATTTAGCCACACCCTCAATTTATCGCTGCGCTTTCACGACCGCACCCCCGTTGGTAAATTGATAACCCGATTAACAAATGATGTAGATGCCCTGGCGGAGGTATTTGGTTCAGGCGCAATCGGAGTAATTGCTGATGTGGTTACTTTTGTAGTAATCGCATCATTAATGCTATCAATCAATCGGCCGCTGGGTTTGATGTTGCTGTTTCTGCAAATCCCCATAACCTGGCTTGTGATAAGCCTTCAACAGCGTTATCGAAAAGCTAATTACAGAGTTAGAGAAGAATTGGGCCAGCTCAATTCAGATCTTCAAGAAAATCTTCAAGGCCTTGAAGTTGTTCAAATGTTTAGGCGGGAAACACTTAATAGTGAACGCTTTGCAATAACAAATGCAAAATATCGCAAGGCAGTTGATGGAACGATCTTTTATGACAGTGCTATCTCAGCTTTACTTGAATGGATCTCATTAGCAGCAGTAGCGCTTGTGCTAGCCGTTGGCGGACATCTGGTTACATCGGGAAGCGTTGGCTTAGGTGTGTTAACAACCTTTATCTTATTCTCGCAACGCTTATTTGATCCCCTTAGGCAACTGGCGGAACGCTTCACCCAGATTCAAGCTGGCCTAACAGCAATTGAGCGGATTGGTGAATTACTAGATACACCTTTAGAAATAAAAGAAGCAAAAAGATTCATATCATCAGATCAACCAAAATCAGGTGAGGTTATATTTGAAGATGTTTGTTTTGCCTACAGGGATGATGAACCGATTCTAGAGAACATAAACATACATATAAAGCCCGGTGAGCACATTGCACTTGTGGGGCCCACCGGATCTGGTAAAACCACCGTAATTCGTTTACTGTGCAGATTATATGAACAACAGCAGGGTCGCATATTATTAGACGGGGTTGACATCAGAGAATTACCGATACCAGATCTGAGGCAAAGGCTGGGCGTTGTGCTTCAAGATACTTTTCTATTTAGTGGCAGTGTTGCCAATAATCTAACCTTAAATTCTGAATGCAGTCGCCATGAATTAGAGCAGCTCTGTAAAGACCTTGGCCTGGCGCCAATGCTGGAAAAACTACCTAATGGTTTAGATACATCACTAAGGGAACGGGGTGGCAATTTAAGTTCAGGTGAACGACAACTACTCGCAATCGCAAGGGTTGCCCTACGCAATCCTTCAGTGTTGGTTATGGATGAGGCAACAGCCTTCCTCGATCCCAGCACCGAGGCAACCTTACAAAATGATCTAAGTAGATTATTAACAAATCGCACCGCTATTGTAATCGCCCATCGCCTAGCAACGGTGGAGGCGAGCGATCGGATCTTGGTTCTAAAACGGGGGCGCGTAGTTGAAGAAGGCAGTCATATTGATCTGCGCGCCCAAGGTGGCCTCTATGCCCAACTGGCCGACCTGCAGGAACGGGGCCTGGCAACCCTCTAAATGAAAGCAAAATGAACAGCAGTAATACACAACAATCAACACTCAGCGAACCATTACTGGATAAGCTCTATGGTGAGCAATGGCGTGAGCTAAAAACTAACAATGAAAAATTAAGGCTTGTAACTAGCTTTGATCGTGAAATTGATTTAATTGAATTAGAGCAACTTTGTGATGCGGTGGGTTGGTGCAGAAGACCGCAAAGAAGGGTTCGTAAAGCCCTGGATAATTCCCTATTGGTTATTGGTTTATGGCGCCATGACCCGCGCCTACCTCGATTGATTGGTTTTGCCCGTTGCACTGGCGATGGCGTGCTTGATGCAACCATCTGGGATTTAGCAATTCACCCTCTATATCAACGCAATGGCCTTGGCAAGGGAATGATGGTTGTATTACTTGAACGCTTACAAATGATGGAAGTTGAAAAGGTAACCCTATTTGCCGACGCTCAAGCGGTGCGTTTTTACTCAAGCCAAGGCTGGAATCTCGAACCCCGAGGCGAACGTTGCGTTTTTTGGTATGCTAGGTAAAATAGAATAGGTAGCGGAAACAACTCATGACTTCCGAAATTCTTTTCTTCTTAGTTCAGGCTGGTTTTTTTAAGAACAACATATCTTTACTTTTTCAATTCATTATTCAACTTGCTGAATCAAGCAAAGGATCCACTCCTTCAAATGAAGTACCAGTTACAAAACCCACAACTGATTTTAACTACATAATCGGTGGACTGTTCCCTACGCTCCCCAACGGTAATCCAAATGTAATTTTAGCCGAAGGACTAGCCTATGAAGCTGGATCTAGAAAAATAATATCAACAACCAACGATCCATCAAAACTGAGCATGAATGCAAAGTTAAATATCAGTACAGATTCAATTACTATTCCTGGAGCAGATCAATATCTAAATAACTTCTATTTGCCTCAACTTTTAGCAACAACTCAAACGAACTCAACATTCAACCAATTAAAAAATGCCTATATAAATAGTTGGACATCTCAACCTCGCAACCGTACGATGGAGGGGCTCAGTTTCATTGGCTATACGGGGCCTGGAAAGGAATTTGCTAACAGTAGCGATAGCTACTGGAGTAGCAATGGTACAACCTCAGATTCCTTTTATACAGACATTAAGAATATAGCGAATTACAATCCAGCGGGCTTATGGAAAAACTGGAAAGGCAACATAGAAATCAATTCAACCTATGATTTAAATTCCCTAAAAAAGAACTTAGATGCTTTAAATGATCCAAATAGCAATAACAGTCCTCCATTATGGTATCCCACATTTCTATACACATATAGCGAATTAGATGCTTTAGGTAATAGCTTAGGAACAAGCTATCCAGGTCCAACTCTTTTTGCCCAGCCTGGCAACAAGCTCAATCTAAATTTTAAGAACCAAATTAGCGTGCCAGGTTTAACTACTGAAGAACTTCAAAAAGCAACTTTAATCAAAAATAGCAGCTATGGAAATAGCAGTAGCGATGGGCTTGGCGGAAGTACGTCAGTTAATTATCACCTCCATGGATCTCATACAACGCCAAATGGATATGGCGACAATGTTGTTAGTAGATACACCACAGGGCAAGAATGGACAACAAAAATAGATTTACCTTCAGATCACGGAATTGGTTCCTATTGGTATCATCCACATTATCATCCCTCCGTAAATCAGCAGGTTTATGGCGGTCTATCTGGCTTTCTGCAGCTTGGAGATCCCCTGAGCAAAGTTCCAAATTTCAAAAATATTCCGCGAAATTTAGCGATTCTTAAAAATATTGATCTCACAATTGATCAAGAGTCTGGAAAAGTAGTAATCACATCACTAGATGGTGTTGGTGCAGGTAAATCCTCCAATCAAATGACGATGGTTACAGTAAACGGGCAATTCCAGCCCACTGTTAATGGAGGGGAAGGCGGTTGGCAAGCCATAACACTTAGCAATCAAACAAACCAAGCTTTCTATAATATTTCCTTTGTAAATACTAGTAATACTGGAAAAATATCTAATCTACCTATTTATATCTTTGGGGAAGATGGACATCAGTATCCCCAAATACTTGCTGCCCTTGGTACGCTTGGAACCAGTGGCAAAAACCAATCTACCAGCTACGCCCAGCAGCCTAATCTTCTTTCATTACCCCCAGGCAAACGGCTTGACGCCTTGGTTTATCTTCCACAGGGAACAACACAAATTGCCTCAACATATTCATTCACACAAACAACAGATAGCGGATTAACAAAAACATATAATAACTCAAACATGGGTGGCTATCCAGATCTAATCAGCTCGAATACGCCAACAGTTAAAGGAATTAACACCTCCGGTACAGGTGCCGGTCCGTTGGCGATATTCCAAGTAAATGCGCCTGTAATACCCTTGAGTGCGGCACAACAAAATGATGCTATTGCCAGCGCCAATGCAGGCATATCAGTACAAAAAATCACTCCCGAAACACGTCCGGAAGAATACAATTCAAATAGCGTTCCAAGTATAAATCTGTTTGAACAAGATTTAAAAGGCAAGCCCCTGTGGGAACCAATACGCAACCGACAATTCAACTGGGCTAAAGGCACACTTGTGGGCCCCTCCGATGATTGGGATCCAGCTACTCAAGAACTGCTTGCGCAGTACACGGCAGCTAACCAGCAAACCTATCAACGCTACACAGCACTTCCAGTTGGCGACCCTGGAGTTGAAAATTGGCTAGGTTATAACAACCCATTCCTAATAAATGATCATGTTTTCCCTAATGGCAACCTAACAATTGCACAATTAGGAACCATAGAAGAATGGACATTAAGAAACTGGAGTGTTAATAATGCAGAAAAATATATCGGCCATCCTTTTCACATTCACATCAACGACTATCAAACACTAAATAGTGACACAGAATTAACCAATAAAAACGTCCTGGAAGACGTAACAATGCTTAATTCGTCTGGTTTTAAATATTACAATACATCCAAAAATGCTGCTGGCAATGAAATCGGTCTCATTAGTGCAAAACCGCTGCGGGGATCGTTCCATGAGAT
This sequence comes from Synechococcus lacustris Maggiore-St4-Slac, assembly GCF_024345595.1. Classification (NCBI taxonomy): domain Bacteria; kingdom Bacillati; phylum Cyanobacteriota; class Cyanophyceae; order Synechococcales; family Synechococcaceae; genus Synechococcus; species Synechococcus lacustris. The sequence continues at coordinate 11,493 of NZ_JAGQBK010000005.1, forward strand.
AGCCGAAGCGCAAGATCCCAACAAAGTTGGTAACCTTGCAACATTTGGGGCAAATGATCAAACTATTAGGATGCTATTCCAGGATTACTTAGGAACCTACGTTTTTCACTGCCATATTCTCCCCCATGAAGATGCAGGCATGATGCAGGCAATAATGGTGATTGAAAATACTGATTCCAGCTGGTTACTGCCAGCAGATAATCTAGATGCAAAAGGTACTACAGGCACAAATGGAAGTTTTAATTGGAGCACTGATGTTTTGTTGGCAGAGAACTTCTCGTCTAAAAAACTGAGATGGGAAGCATCACAAGTTGCGCAACCAGAGCGCACAACAGTTGGTGATCTAACCGGAGATTTTATCCAAGAAATTACGATTGCAAGCAAAGGATCTGGACAAGTAAGAGTAATGGATGGAGCAGCACTTCTTAAGAATGGCAAAAGTGTAACCCTATCAACATTCGATCCCTATCCAATCACAGGATTAGCACCATGGGTATTTGCTGATGATGTAACTGGTGATGATGCTCGAGACCTTATCACTGGTGGTTTTGTAAAGAGTAATGGAGATCTAGTTTCAATTCACAACTTTGAATTAGCAGGGTGGACATCACCTGATGATGCTCTTAACTGGCTGCCCTTATTTCGTTTTAAACCATGGGATAGCTTGCCTCACCACGGCGGATTGCTAGAACCACGTAAAGGGCTAACTGTTAATCAAGTAAGTATGGCAGTTGGAGACTTCAATCTTGATAACTTCAGCGACATCGCCATGGCCTACGCCACTGAAGCAGGAGCAAGAGTTACTCTGCTTGATGGAGCAGCTCTTAGCCTAACACTGCAAACAGGAAGTTTTGAAGGTGGCTATTTTCCCAACCAAGCAATTCTTGCTGATGCACTCATATCCGATCCAACATTGGCACAAGCTGAGGATCTCAGCCTTAGCTCAGGTTTCAACTTATACGGACAAATAGCACTTGAAAATTTTCTACTCACAGCTCAGAAGAAAGGCGGAGATGCAACTACTTATACACTTCAATTAGAAGCAGGCCATTTCATTGCAACTTCAGAACCAATAGAGAATGATCATTCCAATCATGGCAATAGTGGCAGCACAATTCCCAGCGCGGCTCCCCACCACAGTAACAGTGGCGCTAATCGTGCACCAAAAACTGCCGATGATGTAATCACTAATCTGCAACCAGGAAAGCTTCTCCCTGTTCATATTGTAGATATCAACCTCGCTTCCGTTGCCCCCAATGGGCCAGGGGTAAGTATCACACCATTATTTGGTGGGGCCATGGCAAATGGCGGCCTTTTAGTGAGCGGCACTCAGGATGGAAATACTTTCGTATTTGCCCAAGGGAATGGAGTGAATGGAACCAAATCCACATCAGCAATACTTGTAGACAGCGCAGACCAATTAGCGATTGGTGTGGATGGTATTAACCTAGTTAATAGTGAAGATCTTATCGGCCTGAAAAAAATGCAGCCGGAAGGATTAAAGGAGAGATTCAATTTAGTAAACATGGCATACTGGGCCTATTTTGGCGAGAGCCCTGAACCAACTGGTTCAGCATTTTGGGCAAACAAAGCAATTCTTGCTGATAATCAAACGGCCGACGAATTTACTCTAAATTTTATCTCAACCCCCACGGGGAGAACAGAAACACAAATGCATTTTGGTGGCGCACTAAACACAGTTCCGATTGCATCAATTGTAGAAACAACGGCTAAAACCCTATGGGGAAGGAATGCAACTAAAGATGAAATAACCGGTTGGCAAACCGCTGTAAATTCTTCCCTTAATCCATCGCTTATCCCACTAAGAATGCTCCAGAGTAGTAATGGCAATGATTTATTTAGAGTTGCATACCTCTCTGCCGCATCAGAATGGACAAATTCCCAATGGGCTACAAGCGCAAACGTAGTTGGAAACTTTGGTTTAGGATTTGAAGGCGAACAGGATAGGTTTGCCGAAATGAGCAATTCCATAGGATCAGCACCGATACTAAACAATTTTCAAGAAGCCCAAAACCTTTTCAATCGGGTTTCGCTAGAATGGCTACAGCTCATTAGCGGAACGGAGGTTTCCAAAAGTGGCTTCTTCTAACAACACCTCTGAATCGCTAGAAAAAATTCCTCAAATGTGCAGTGGCGTTGGTCTTAATCTTTGCCACGAAAACGCTAATGAACTCTGGGAGCAGCGGCCGCCATTGGATTTCTTGCAGGTACATCCTGAGCATCTAATCCAAGAACCAGGTGGTCCATATCACCAAAAATTAATTGATCTTATTAGCCACTATCAAGTTACATTCCATGGCTTTGGTCTTTCCCTAGGTTCAGTTGCCCCCCTTGATAAATCATATTTAGAACTTGTTAAAGAACTTCTAGCGAATCATCCCAAAGCATTCTTTTCAGATCATCTTTCCTGGAGTTCATTATCGCATCATCATTTTCATGATTTGCTGCCCATTATATTCACAGAAGAGTCGCTGGAATATCTAGTTGAACGTGTATTACTTGTTCAGGAAACGATCGGTGCTCCGCTACATTTAGAAAATATTAGCAATTATATGCGTTTCAAAAATTCCACAATCGATGAGATCAGCTTTCTAAATCAACTCACAGAACGAACCGGTGCTTTTGTTCTCCTTGATATCAACAATCTCTGGGCTAACTCCAAGAACTTTGCCGAGGATCCTGCAGCTTCACTCCTCAGGGTGCGAGCAAATAGCGTTCGCAGCTACCACTTAGCTGGCTGCTCCCGTGAAAAACATAAAGCTGGAGATGTATGGATTGATTATCACGCAGAAGCTGTGCATCCGGAAGTATGGGATTTATACAATCTGGCAGTTCAAACATTTGGACCATGGCCAACCCTATTAGAATGGGAGAATGATGTGCCCCCTCTAAAAATCACCCTAAAAGAAGTTGAAAAAGTTTCATCCAATCTTCAAAAATTTCTAAACTAAACCAATGAAGTCTAAAGAACTGCTTCATCTACAGCAACAATTCCTCAAAGCTTTACACGGTGGTGATAAATCCTGGCTTCTAAATAATATAGTGCCAGCTAACGGCTTTGCCAACTCTGCAGAAGTACTAGATATTTATCTTTCACGGGCCCAATCACGCACTTTAGCTCCTCTGCATAACATCTTTAAAACATTACGTTGGTTGCTTGGTGAAGATACATTTAATCATTTGTTATCACATTTTTACGCAGAATCACCTGGTGAACCACTAGACCCACAAGCCTTAGCCGCTGAGTTTGCGGGGCTTCTTTTCACACTTGAGTTATCAAAAAATAATAATCTAAAAGAAGAGTTATTTAACGCCGTGCTTCAGCCAGCAGAGGCCACTTTTAACCCTCTACATATAATTATTGCTTCCGCACTTCTTGATTGGGAATGTTCAAGGGCACTACTGGCGCCAAGGAGGCGCCTCCTGTGCCAAGAAGAACTACAAAGGCTACTCTTGCATCGCTCACACCTATGGGCTCGCCCACGCTTGGAACGGGGCACAGTAATTTGCAGCTCCCTGATAAATCTAGTAGCCCTAAGAGAAGTAACTAAACAAAAAGCGCCAAGACAAGCAGTAAAAACATTAGACAAGCCGCAAAAATATATTATTTTTGCCAACTCCAGTCAAAATGTATGCGTAGAAAGCATTAGCGATACAACAGCGCAATTGCTGCAAAATTGTGATGGCACACACACTATTGCATCACTTCTACAGGAGGGCTTTACTCACGGCCTCAAACACTCTGAAACAATCTCACTTATCAGCCACTTAGTTAATCAAGATATTATCGTAGACTTTCAAAGCTAAGTATTAAAAACGCCAAACAAAAAATCCATGGAAACAATGCAGAATCATGAAACAACCAATGTTTACTGCATTGGCCACAACCATATTTCTTTAACAGGTTCAATCCAAACCAAAGTTCTGAACGAAGACGAAGATCATCTGCCTCTTTTAGCTAGTAAATCAACAACAGCTTTAACAGGACCGAATTCACCAATAAAAATTAATCAGCAAAATCGCCAAGTAGATTGGGAAGCTGAACTAGTGCTTAAGTTAGGTAAAAGTGCGTTTAACTTAGTTGATACATTAGCAGCTAGGGAAGTAATCCAAAGCTGGGGTGTTGGTAATGACATATCAGATCGATGGTGGCAGGGAAACGGAGGAGGCCAATGGATTAAAGGCAAATCATTCCCAGGCTTTGCTCCGCACAACATAGATTTCAAAAGCCTAAGCCCAGATTTCAACCTAGATCGCCAAATTAAGTGCTGGGTAAATGATGAATTAATGCAAGATAGTTCCTTAAATGAGTACATATTCCCACCAGATTGGCTAGTGTGGCATCTTAGTCAAAGCATGATGCTAAAACCTGGTGATTTAATTTTTTGCGGAACATTCCCCGGCTGTGGATTTCATCAAAAACCTGAAAGATTTCTTAAACCTGGTGATTCACTACGCACCTCAATTGAAGGCCTAGGTGAACTTAATAATCAAATAGTTTGATTAGATCAACAATTAGCAAAGGCTATAGATTGGCCCTGCTGAATAGTATCTCCTTCTTTAACCAGCCAATCAATAGCAGCTCCCTTTTGGAACAACAAAACCACATCAGAGCCACCAAAACTAAAAAATCCCAGTTCACTTCCTTTACTTAAGATAGAATTATTCAATGCAGAAAATGAAACTGATGAAACAATTCCCATGCCAATTGGAATAATTGCCACAAGCCCTATAGCTGATTCAATAACAGCCAAACCGCGCTCTTGCTTAAATTGATAACCAATGGCGCCACGAAGAACACTTAAATTACCTTTGGGATCTAGATGAACATCCATTGTTACTTTACCAGTTATATTGCGAAGTTCAATTAATTTACCTGCAACAGGTGTATGAAAACGATGATAATTGGTAGGAGCTAAGAAACTATGGCAATACCATCCATTTGTGAATTCATTTGCGTGGGGACTATCTTCAAGCAGATCACTGATATACCAATTAAGACCCTTTGCTTTAACACTTGATTCTGGAGAAATTTGATGACAACCACAAAATGAACTATCAGCAGCCGATACAATGATTTTGTTATTACTTGGTTCATCTATAGGCCGCGCACCACTCTTAATCTGTCTTGCAAAAAACTGATTATATGTTTTCCATCCGCCAGGGGGAGCCACATAATCATCAATCTTAAAATATTTATCATCATAAAACATTTGAAGTTGATCAATAGACTCAGGAGAATCCATCCATGAGCCAATACTTTCAACATAATAACGAACCCAATCCATAAAGCCAATATGCTCGCTAAGGTAATTATTATCAGCACAAGCTATCACATAATAAAATTCAAGATTCATAGGCAGCCATGTTTGTGGGTTTGGAATTGTTGTTTGCATTCTATGAATAAGATAACAGTAGCTAACTAAAAGTGGCTCCTCAAAACGACCAGAAAATTTAAGTGCATTTTCTAATCTAGAATTAAGCTCTATATCGTCCTCAAGCAATAGTAACAATCTAGCGACAACGGGATGCCATGGATTTATTTGCTCTGCGGGATTGATTGCCATTGAAATCAGGAGGGAATGTTCTGAAAGAATTCTAACTTCTTCTGAGTGATGGTATTAGATGTTTTCTCCAAAAACCAACAATAAAACTTAAAGCAATGGGCAGGGGAAGCAGCAAGAGCCATAGAGACATATTAAATGGACTGTTGGGCGAAATGATTGGCCATGTATGGCTTAAATATGTAATGAGCTCAAAAATAGCAGGACCAATCGCAAGACAAACTGTCATTAACGCCATAGTAAGAATATTGCCAAACTGACGGCCAGAAGCCGTTTGCCATTGGCTGATTAGTTGGCCAGGAGTGAAAGCCTCAGGGATACTTAATAGGGCAATAAAAACCAAGGCAAATGGAAGCCAGTACAAATCACGAATACCTATAATAAAACCAAGAAGAACAGCTGGAGAAATCACGAAAATCCCAAAAGATATCATTGGCTTTAAGAGCTTTAGCAAAGGGATTGCCAGGAATCCCCAAACTACAAACGGCAGAGTAAAACAAAGGCTTATCATTTGCAAACTTTTAAAATTACTAATAATTGAAGAAAGCCACACCAGTACGAATGCGTAAATAGAACGTGTTAGAATAATAACAGCGGCATCGCCAATAACCATTAAAAAATCTTTTTTGGGTATTAATAAACTTTGCCTACTAGGGGGGCATATACGCTCCCGTGGTGGAATCCACAGTCCTGAAAGTATTGATAAAACCGCGGATAAGACAGCAAGAAATAAGAATAATAATGACGCGTTACCATTCCCAAACCACAGAATTGCAATCCCAATAAATGGAACAACTGCAAGCCCAGCCGCAACTAAATTAAGCATCATCGTAAATTGCTTTACTCTCTCGCTTGGATTTAATTCAGCAACTGCAAGGCTAAATTGGCCAATTGGTATTGTTAAACCAAATGCAACTCCAATCAGGCAGCGAATAAGAAGCGGATGCCATTGGAGATTCGTAAGATAGAGCAACATATTAAGAAATGCCAATACCGCAAATCCAATTTGGCCAATCTGTTGGTTTCTTTTATTGCGTAGCAACAGCAATGAGCCAATCAAAAATGGTAATGATATTAAAGTAACATTATTCAAAAACAATTGATAATTCAACGCTGAATTCATCATCGTTGTCATCTCTTGTTGCGCTACTAAAGGAATTACGGCATTTGCTGAAACACCAGTTGTAATAAGAGCGCCAAGCACAGCAAGCCTAGAAACTCCCATGGCATGCATCTGCTTTAAGGCTGCCATCTTGAAGGAGTGCATTCTTGTTGAATCTTTCTTTAATCACATTATACTACCTATAGAGTTTTTCTTAGCCAATGCATGAAAAGTTGAACACAGATGGAATTGATTTGAGTGGGTTCCTGCATTACATGAAAGAACCGGGCACAGCTTCTGACAATGCATCGATCAGTAAAGTTTTCACGCAACTAGGTGTTAATGACATGATGCTAGAATACGTTATGAACATCATTCCTGTTGCTAACTTTATACGTTCTCGTTATCAAGCAACGCCCATTGATCTTAATACGCTTTTAGCGTTACCCTCAGATAGTTTTGGCCATCAATGGGCAACGTTCATGCAAGCAAATCACTTAAATCCGCATTTCTTTCAAAATTTACAAGAGCATGATGATCGATCATATTTGATAAATCGCCTCCATGATACCCATGATATGTGGCATATAATTCTTGATTTTGACACCAGTGAGGCTGGTGAAGCGGGAATGAATGCATTTACCTATGCTCAATCTGGCTCACCAACAACATGCATGTTGATGGCCGCAAAGTTAGTAAGGGCCATTGGTGGTTCAGATGAAAGCAGATGCCAGATGATGAATAATATTTGCAGGGGTTACCAACTGGGTATGACAGCTCAGCCTTTTCTTGCTATTGCCTGGGAGGAGAATTGGACAACCAAACTAAGTGATCTTCGAGAGTTAGCCGGAATTAAACCTTGATAACATCGATTGCTCTTACCAGATGCTTGCAGAAAACTCCACTCCTGGTGCAAGTATTGGTGACAGATCACCAGTGCCCCCGGGGTTTATTATTAACTGAACAAACGGTTTAATATTAATTTTTGAACTGATCCTAATCCTATGGTTGAACTCAATAACCGATTCTTGAGTTGTGCCTGGTGTAATATTTTGACTAAAACCTGTTGTTACAGCTGCAATTCCCGTAACATCTCCAGGCCGCCCAGGAATCAGCCCCTGCCTAAGTAGGCCAATTCCTGCATATGATGGAGCTGGATTATTTTCGGTATCCAAACCTATTCTTCCAGCCAGCCATATCCTACTGTTTACGCTACTGGGTATTATACTTTCTAAGGGAAGGATGATTGATCCATAAATTGTTCTATTTTCACCTACAGGAACATTAATAGTTTGATAACTACTTCCATTACCATTCGTATAACTTTTGCTCCAATATCCGCCAATCATAATTCCTGGCATTGGCAGGGCTTCTCCATTATCAGATGAATTAATTGAAGTGGATTTTGATAGTATCTTTTTGCTATTAAATTGCTTCTCCCATTGAACAATAGCAAGCCCACCAGATAAATACGGAATAGGATTTTTTGCAGAATATGAAACCCCAAATTGATTAGTTGGCATAATGCCAAAAGCACCTAATTTAAGGGTTCCATACTTTGAGCCCATTGCATTCCCATAACCGAGCATTACCCCAGTAGCTGCCAATGGTGCAATTGGAACCCCCAAAACCTCATCATTAAACGTATCATTAATTGCAGAATGAACGTAGTTATTAAAAATATTGCTATCCATAAATTCTGGATTAAGTGTAAATATGCCTGCCTTAAACAATAGATTTCCCTCACCTGGCTCTCTAGTTATTGTGGCTTCGGTTAGCCACTGACCTGATGATGTCATGGTTTGCAAGGGATAAGCGGCTCCAATTTGTTGGTAATAATTTCCATCACCTCTTACAATTGCTAATCTACTTACTATGCTCCAGTGATCAAGCTCTGTCCATACTGCTTTGTTTTTATTGATTCCTTTGCCAAGCTTGAATTGGAGCCACAACCCTTGCAGTATCGAACCTGAGTTTTCGAATCCTCCCACTGGGTTGAAAATTGGCTGTGATCGATAGTATATATCTGTTGATATATCTATTCGATCTAGGCTTTCTTGTGCAAGTAATTTGCCAGTATTCAAGGTCGCGAAAAACAGTGCGCCAATCGCAACATTACGGAACAATATGACATAAACAGTTTTCAATGAGCTAAGCATGCAGTGAGCTCAAATAAAAAATATATTAGCTGGGAATTTTATTTTATCAAGTGATCAGAGGTAAGGCCAACAAGGCAAATCCCTATTCATCAAAATAATGTTATAATTATTTTTGCTTAAAAAAGTTATGGCGCCATTCCCTACCCAGACCAGGGGTAGTCAAGTTAAAAGATTAATATCTAGCGGAACTTATACGTAAACTGGTGAAATGGGAAAAAATTCTATTATTGCAATTTTTTATGATTAATATTGTTTCTGTAAAATTTCCGCACTCACCCCACGGCGCCAGGCGGCCCGTAATTTTGCATTCCGCCAGCAACTGCGCCACACCCCTAAACGTTGCCAGCGTCTACCACTAACCGTTATCGCTGCTGGTGCTATCACCACAGAGCCAAGTTTTTTTAAGCGTTGCACAAAATCAAGATCTTCCATTAATGGGATCGGTTGAAAACCTCCCACCAACCCATAGGTTTGTTTTGTTATCGCCAAGCCTTGATCGCCATAGGGAAGTTCACGCCAGCTACTGCGCAAATGCACAAAGAATTCAAGTAGGCGCAGGCGCCATCCCGCAGCCTGCACCCTTAAGCGAAAGGCGGCAGCACTAACCCCTGGTTGTTCTAAACAATCAGCCAGCAGGCCACACCACCCCGCAGGTAAACGGGCATCGGCATGAACAAAAAACAAATGGCTGCCCCTTGCCTGCAATGCGCCATGGGCTAATTGGGCTCCGCGATTGGCACAACTAAATCTCAATAACTTGGCACCCATCAACAGGGCTAATTCACAACTGCCATCACTGCTGCCGCCATCAACCACTATCAATTCAGTCACGTCCTGCAACTGAGCCAACAGGCCACCAAGCAACTCCACTTCGTTCAGCACTGGAATCACCACACTCCACTGGCCTGGTTCCCGGAAATTAGCCATCGCCATCTCCCTCGCAATCGCCAAACCATGGGTTGAGGTTTTGCAACTGATCAATATCAGCTCTGCTTTTTAGCAGCCATGGATATAAACCTAAAATTTGCGCCCTATCTGTAGTTGCAGCAAGCACCTGATTGCTACCCCATGGGATTCCGCTAAATAAGGAACCATGCGAGTGGTTTAAACCAATTAACCAATAGCCCCCATCTAGGGCTGGTCCTATCACCAAATCCCGTTGGTTGAGTGCTTCAAATGCATCGTTAATATCCATAGCGCTAAGCAGCGGTAGATCACTACCTATCAACACCACATGCCTAGCGCCGCCCCTGAATGCCTTTGCAAATTGCCGTTGCATTCGCAAGCCAAGGCCACCTACCCCCTGGGCACAACCAATTGCTATAACCACAGCTCCATTTGCGGTAGTTGATCGCCATTGATTAGCTACCGCAAGGGTGTGGGCCAACAGTTGCCTTTGAACCCGAGCGGCAGCCACTGCTCCGATATCTATCGCTAATCTGCGTTTACATCTACCAGGTGCTGGCAAACGGCCCAGCAGCACCAAAACCCTGCTAGCCCTCACCCCTGGCCCCTAGGTAACTCCATCGGCCGCAACTTAAAGGCTTGGGTTTTACCCTGCCGTTCCACTGTGATCATTAATTCACGACCAACCTGGCCGCCTTCCACCGCCACCTGCACATCAGAGGGGCTCTTAACCGGCTGGTTGGCAACTTTCAAGATCAAATCACAACTGCGCAATCCCCCTTGGGCCGCGGGGCTGCCCTGCACCACATCAACTACCACCACAGCATTGCGTTCAGGCAATTTGCAATTGTTACCAGTGGCATTCACCTCCCTAGCCAGCTGTGGAGTAATCGCCTGCAGTTTTACACCTAAATAAGGATGGCTAGCCCTGCCTGCTTCGAGGATTTGTTGAGCAACAACTTTTGCTTTATTGATGGGAATAGCAAAACTCAAACCAGCACCTGGTGCTTGGCGAATCGCTGTATTAATACCGATCACTTGGCCGCGATCATTAATTAATGGTCCACCGCTGTTGCCCGGATTAACTGCCGCATCCGTTTGGATATAAGCAACCCGTTGGCCGCCACCAAGGGCATCGGTGCGGGCAGTAGCACTAACAATTCCAAGCGTTACGGTGTTATCAAGGCCGAGGGGATTACCGATGGCGATGGCCCATTCCCCTGGACGCACATTCGCTGAATTACCAAGCGGTGCCACAGGTAACCCCTGGGCTGCCACCTTTACAACGGCCACATCGGTGAGGGGATCTGCGCCGAGCACTTTGCCAGGAAAACTACGGCCATCGGGCAGGGTGATAGCAACACTGCCCGCCCCCTCGACCACATGGGCATTCGTAAGCAATAAACCATCGGATCGGGTAATAAAACCTGAGCCGAGCCCCTGCTGCTCCTGCAACGGCGGGCCCATGCCAAAAATGCCGCCGATTGGATTAGCAACTTCTTTTTTGATATCGATCCGCACCACAGCAGGCCCCACCTTGGCCACCGCATCGGCCACAAAACTGCTTCCCACAGCGATCGGCGCCTGGGATGGACCATCGCTTAACTGCGGCGCCTTAGGGGGTGCACCAGGGCGCCATAGGGAGCTGCAGCCCCCAAGCAGCAAAAGCACTGGCAGCAGTTGGGGAAAGCGAAATTCAAAATTGCAACGCACAGGACCCATCGGTAACGGCTGATTGCTGGAAGTATCGCGCTAGGCGGTAGAAGCTGCGCAATGCATCTATATTCGGAATTCGGCACAGGTTGGATCGGTTTTCCCCAAGTGACAGCCTCGCCTTTGCCAGAGCCAGATTTATGGGATCAAGTGCAGAAAGAACTGCACAGCAATCTCAGCAAACCAACATTTGAAACATGGATACGGCCGGTGCGTTGCCTTGCAGCCACTGGCGACACCCTGCAATTGGAAGCACCAAATCCATTTGCCTCCGGCTGGTTACAACGCAACTACCTGGGCCTGATCACCGAACTGGCTAGCGCCCACGGCGGTAGAGCCGTGCAGGTGATCATCACAAGCGCAAACGATCCAGGTGGCTCTCCGCCCCTACCCGCCCCCAGCAACTATCAGCCAAGCAACACACAACCTCAAACTCCCACCCCAGCCACGCGGCTAAGGGCAAACCTCAACCCCCGCTACACATTTCAACGCTTTGTGGTGGGCCCCAACAGCCGCATGGCCCATGCCGCGGCCTTAGCCGTGGCCGAATCGCCCGGCAGGGAATTCAACCCCCTTTTCCTGTGTGGTGGTGTGGGCTTAGGTAAAACCCATCTGATGCAAGCCATCGGCCACTACCGGGTGGAGATCGATCCAGAGGCGAGGGTTTTTTATGTTTCAACAGAAACATTCACCAATGATTTAATCCTTGCCATTCGCAAAGATGGAATGCAGGCCTTCCGCGATCGCTATCGCGCCTGTGACCTTATTTTAGTAGATGATATTCAATTCATTGAAGGCAAGGAATACACCCAAGAAGAATTTTTTCACACCTTTAATGCCCTACATGAAGCCGGTCGTCAAATCGTTATCGCCAGCGATCGGCCCCCAAGTCAAATTCAACGCTTGCAGGAACGGCTGATCTCACGTTTTTCCATGGGCTTAATTGCCGATGTTCAAACACCAGATTTGGAAACGCGAATGGCGATTTTGCATAAAAAAGCAGAACAGGAAAAAATGAAATTACCACGTGATTTAATTCAATATCTAGCCGGCCGCTTCACATCAAATATTCGTGAATTAGAGGGTGCCCTCACCCGGGCTGTGGCCTTTGCATCTATTACTGGCCTACCAATGACAGTGGAATCAGTTGCACCTCTACTTGGTTCATCAATGCCGGAAGGAGAGATTAATCCCAAATTATTGCTAGAAAAAATTGCTGAGGTTTTTGGTGTTAGCACGGTTGAGATGTGCAGCAGCAGTCGTAAAAAAGCTGTTAGCCAAGCCCGCCAGGTGGGAATGCATTTAATGCGTCAATGCACAAACCTAAGCCTGCCTAAAATTGGCGAACAATTTGGTGGTAAAGATCACACAACTGTGATGTATGCAGTGCAGCAAATAGAGAAAAAACTGGGCACCGATCCAAATCTTGCCAACCAAGTGCAGCAGGTTAAAGATCTACTGCAAATTGATTCCCGCAGGCGCAATTAATAAATCAACCAATTAATAAACAAACCAATTAAAAAAGCTCATATCAGGCCATCGATGCTGGTTGCAAAAGCGTAATCTTCCTCTGATATTGGAGATCCTTCATTTTCAGACCTAAGGGTAATATTCACATAGGTGCGGCCAAAGCTGATGTCGGGAAAGCGGCCCTGCTGCTCACAAAAATCATTCAAGCGATCTAAAAAATCACGATTGCTGGCGTAGTTGCTGAATTCAAGCCGCCTTTCCAGCCACTCCACACGGTCTGGTTTTGGTCTAGCTGTCCATTGATGATCCATAGCTGAAACTTTAAGCCGCTAGGCAATCGGTGCGCCCTTGGCAAAGACGCTGGGCCCAGGCATTGGCGTAGGCCCCATCAGCGGCAATTTCAGCGGCATCGGCACCGGCCAAACCATGGGGGAAAGTACCAGCGATGGCGGCGTTGGTTACACAAAACATCGCCTTCTGAAAGCTGCTGCAGATCTTCACTCGCACATCACCAGCACCGCGGGTGCGGCCTTCGTAGAGCTGCTCCAAGCGCAAAGGCAGGTGGCGATACATGTCCTGCATCAACAAGCTGGGCGGGATGCCAGCCCCCATGCTGGGCAGGGGGTCTGCGTAGAGGGCCCCATAACAAAACTTGGCCTGATCAGGGGATATTTGTTGCGCCTGGGCATTAAAGGAAACGGTGCCCAAAAATGGCGTACCCCTAAGGAAAACAGCCTCCACATAGGGAACAGCCACATCACCAAGAAAAGTGAGGCCAGCTTCTGGGGGCAAGATCCAATAATGATTGCCATCAATCTGCACCCCATAGCTGATCGGATTAGCAGCAGCTGCCACCAAGCCAAGCTTTATGAAATCAACAAGCTCAGCGATTGAGCTAACCCGGCCATCGGCCTCGGCGCTGGCCAGATCGATGAACAGATCGCTCATCACACGCCAAAATTGCCCCAAGGCATGGGTAGTGGCAGCAGAGCGAATCAACTCAGCTAAAAACTGCGGGAAAACAGGATGCAAAATACCCAACAATGGATCTCGCCGTTTACGGGCAATGATCAAGGCACAATTATTTAAAAATTGATCGCTATCAAGATAGGCGTCCATCCCGCCTGTGCCATGCCAAAGCATGGATTTCATGCAATATTCCGCATATTCAAAATTAATGCGGTCATGGCAAAGATGCCGCCAGATTTTTGCAATTGATTTATCACCATTTAAATACTTAAACAATGGAAAAGGCACGAGGAATTGATCTTCAGCCTGATAAATCAAATTTTTACTATAGGCATCGAGCACTTCACCATAGCTTTTAAGAACATCAACCACCTCAATTAAATGGGTTTTAGTATCGGCTAGTAATGGTTCAGAAGCAAGTAATTTACGTTGCAATTCCAAGGCACTTGGAACTGCCCCAGAGCGCACCAATTCAGAAGGTATAACTGGCATTAGCCCACCCCAGCAAATAATTGGGCCATGGCGCCTGTGGCTGCATTGCTTACACTGCCGAGACCCACTGGCAACAAACCAATTGAAATAACAGCAATGGCTAAGGCAAGGGCTGGGATTGTTTCCCTTAGCGCCACTGGTGCCAATTGCACATCTAAGCGTTTATGCAGTTCTGGATCATCAGCTGGGGTGATAGCTAAACGGCCAAAAAAGGCGCGATTCACAAGCAAGAGAAAGTAAACAGCAGTTAAACCAGATCCAACCATGGAAAGCAAAGTAGCTAATGGATAGGTTTGGATGCTGCCCCTAAATACAAGGAATTCTGAAATAAAACCAGCCGTTCCTGGTAAACCAGCACTTGCCATAACGCCAAGAATCATCAGGGTGCCCGTAAAGGGAAGCCCCCGCTCAGGATTAAGAAGGCCCCTCAACACTTCCAAGTCTCTGGTGCCAGTTTTGCGATAAACAATACCCACAAGTAGAAACAAAAGAGCCGAAATCAAGCCATGGCTAACCATTTGAAAAACAGCGCCCGTTAGGGCAACAGGGGTGGCTGCAGCTGCCGCCAGCAACACATAACCCATGTGGCCCACGGAGCTAAAGGCAACCATGCGCTTCATGTCCCTTTGGGCGATAGCCGCAAATGATCCATAGAGCACTGAAATTGCAGCCCAAATTGCCATGGCGGGAGCAAGCAAAGCCCAAGCATCAGGAAACATCCCTAAGCCAAAACGCAGCAAGCCATAGGTGCCAAGTTTCAACAACACTCCCGCAAGAAGAACTGAAACAGGCGTGGAAGCCTGGGTGTGGGCATCAGGCAACCAACTATGAAATGGCACAAGCGGAATTTTGATGCCAAAACCCACCAATAAACAACCCAGCAACAGGAGTTGACTAGTCATACTAATATTTTCAGTTATTAGCGGGCTCAAACTAAAATCAACACTGCCATTAATTAAGGCTAAGCCAAGGAAAGCAGCAAGGATAAGAACACCTGAAAGGGCAGTGAACAAAAGGAATTTAGTGGCTGCATAAACCCTCTGGGCGCCACCCCAAATCAAAATAAGAAGCCAGAGGGGAATTAATTCCAGCTCGTAGAAAAGCAGAAAAAACAATAAATTATTAGCAACAAATGCGCCATTAACAGCGCAGCTAATTAGCAAAATAAGAGCAAAGTAAAGCCTGGGTCTTTCGGTCAATTCCCTTGTGCATACAGCCGCCACAAGGGTTAGGGCGGCATTTAATAACACCAATGGTAGAGAAAGACCATCTATCCCTAATTCATAACGCAAGCCAAGCTTCTCCACCCAGCTATATGATTCCTGCAATTGCATGCCAGAAATCTCTGGATCAAAGGCAAACAGTAACCTCAAACTCCATATTAATTGAACAACCAACACGGCAATTGCTATGCTACGCATGCGCGTAGGTGCAAGATTGCTTGGCAAAATTAGAAAGAGCAATGCCCCAACCAGGGGAATTAAAAGCAGGATCGAAAGCATCATAATTCGCTCACCCTAAAGACCAAATTAGCGAGCCCAATAGCAGCACAATCGCTAACACTGCTGTGAGCACATAGGTTTGCATTTGGCCACTAACAGCAAGTTTTAAGCCCTGGGCCCCCTGCATTGAAAGCAATCCCAAGCGATTAGCAAGGCCGGTGATAACCTCTTGATCAAATCTATTAGTTAAATCGGCAAAGCCTGCAACCAATCTAACAATCGTAGCTCGGTATAATTTATCTGTATAAAAATCGTATGCAAGTAGATCTTGCAGAGCTCTCAAAGGTTTCAATACGGAGCGCGACCAGAAGCGGTCTAAACGCACCAAGCTGCCAGCCAGCACCCCAAGGGCGCCACTGGCAACAACCAGGCCAATACTTGTTGAATTAACAGCGGATAAACCAGCTACGGGATTTAGGCGCTGAAACATTAATGGTAATAACAAAACTATTACGGTTAAACTAACCATTGGTAAAGCCATCAACCAATTCACCTCAGGGGCCCGGCGCGTTTTGGGATGGGGAGTATCTAGGAAAACCTGCCTATAAACCCTCACCAAATTAAATGCTGTTAAGCCATTTGTTATCAACACAACGGCAGCCAAGAATGGCTGATTTGGCAAGAAGGCTTGCACCAGAAAGCCAAAACACCAAAAACAACCCAAGGGCAATAGGCCGGTTAGGCCAGCCCCAGCCACCAAAAAAGCGCTGGTGGTGGCTGGCATGCGTGATCCCAAGCCGCCTAGTTCCGTGAGGTCTTGGCAATTAGTTGTGGCAATAACACTGCCAACACCCATGAAAATAAGTGCTTTTGCTAGGCCGTGGGCAAACAACAACAGCAGTGCCACCGCCGGTTGTTGTAGGGCAATTGCAATAAAAACGAGTCCGAGGTATGAACTTGTGCCATAGGAAAATGCCCTTTTAAGATCCACTTGGGCAATGGCAACCAGGGCGCCGCCAATGGCACTTATGGTGCCCACAACCAATAAAACATCCACTGCAAGTGGCGAAAATTGCAGCAATGGCATCAACTTAAGTAGCACCAATGCTCCGCAGGTAACTACCGCTGAATTACGCAGAATTGAAGCTGGGTTTGGGCCCTCCATCGCCTCATCCAGCCAGAGATGCATGGGAAACTGGGCGCATTTACCCATGGGTCCTGCAATCAAGCCTAAGCCGATTAAAGTACCTGCCAGGGGGGTTAAGGCGCCAGTGGCGGTGGCTGTGGCACCCCATTCATAAAGATCATTAAATTCTAAGGATCCAGCCCACGCAGATAGGGCAACCATCCCCATTAAAAGCATCACATCACCAACGCGTTTTGTGAGAAACGCATCCCGGGCAGCGGTAACAACCAAGGGTTGGGCATACCAAAAACCCACCAATAAATAGGTAGACAATGTAAGCATTTCCAGCAGGAAATAGCTAACAAATAAATTACTGCTAAGCACCACACCGGCCATAGCCCCCTCAAAGAAACCCAACAGGGCATAGAAACGGGCTAAAGACCATTCCTTATCTAAATAACCAAGGGCGAAAACCTGCCCTAATAAACTCATAACCGTAACAAATTCCAAGGCCGAGAGATTTGTAAGGCTTAGTTCAAAACCGATTTGGAGTTTTAAATCAGCAACAGCAAACCAATCAAACTGCAGGCGTTGGGCACCCAGTTGCAATATTTGGCGCAACACCAAACTGCCATGGATTACACCAAGCAATGTCATTAACAAATTTAAATATGCAGCTGGCCTTGGCCCCTGGCGTTTAAACCAACCGGCCGCCCATGGCAACGAAAGCAGCATGCCACTCAAGCCATATATAGGAATCAGCCACACAAGCTGAATTGAGAGGGGTAAATCGGATTGCATAAATCAGGAATGCTGCAATGCTTGCAACCAAGCAGCTAAATCAACGCTATGTAGTTGTTCTTCCTCAAGTAGTGCTTGAAAAAAATCCCTGTTATCGCGATCATTAATCAATTGGCAAAACCTACTTGCCTCCGTGTAATGAAAAACCAAATCTTCCTCTAATTTGAGATTAGCTAGCAGCAGCCCCTCCAAATTATTTGCACTATCAACAGGCCGCAATTGAGATGCGGCAGGGGCAACGCCAAGGCTGAGCATGCGATTAATGATGCGTTCACTGTGTTGCATCTCCTCAACTGCTTCCTTGCGAAAACGATCAGCAGCTTCCACTAGCTGCCAGTTGTTAACTAAACAAGCATGGGTGATGTATTGCTGCACCGCAGAGAACTCAAGGCTTAAGGCCCTACCTAGGGCCGCAAGCACCCTTGGATGAATTGTTGCCATGGGCCTTAACTCCGTCGGCTGCCGCTAGCGATCAAGGCAGGCTCCACCTCTGCGTGGGGACGGGCGATGATGTGGGCTGCCACTAGTCCATCGCCAACCCTTTCACAGGCATCAGCACCGGCCCTAACGGCTGCATTAACAGCTCCAGTTTCACCGCGCACCATCACGGTTACATAACCGCCGCCCACGAATTCACGGGCGATCAAGGTAACTTCTGCAGCTTTGGTCATGGCATCAGCGGCCTCGATGGCAGGCACCAAGCCACGGGTTTCAATCATGCCTAAAGCGATACCTTGAATTGGATTTGTCATGGCGGTTGCACGGCTACGGGTGGAAGGACTTTTTGGAGCGCTGGTGCTTGCTTTAGCTGGAACAGCTGGGGGTGTTGAAGGGGGAGTTGACGGCGATGTTGACGAGGATGGCACGGATTCAGCGGGCTGACGGGGTGTGGGGGTTGCCATGGCTGGAAGTGTTGTAAATGGTTAGTGAGCGAGGGGATTACTGGGTCAGCCGTCGGGGGCCCAGAAATCAATAATTCCGCCGATGGTGAGATCTGTATATGTATTTGGATCAGGGCAAGCAAAGCGGGCCGCAGAACCACTGGCAGTAAAAACCCAATTGCCTGCTGAAGCACCAACTGGGTCTACGGCAACGCTTAATTTGCCTTTATTGCTGCGCAACACCCTTAGGTGCATATGGCCTAAACCAGCCACCCGATGGGTGCAAACAAGAGAACCGATCACCTGCATGATTTCCATTAGCTGGCCACCGGTGTTGCAGGGGGCTTGGGTGGTTCTGGTTCCCAATGGTCGATGATGCCAACAATTGTTAAATCGCTGGGGTAAGACTTACTTCCAGCCGCCTCCCTAGCGGCAGAACTGCCCACGCAAATTACCCAGTCGCCAGGCACACAACCCACAGCATCTACCGCCACCTTTTGGGTGCTGCCATCAAGCACAACCTGCAGATGTTTATGTTCAAAATCTGGAATGCGATTGGTTGAAACCAACGGCTTCACAACTTTACAAATAAGCATCTCAATGACCTCCAGGGGTGGGAAATGTAATGGTTGATCTAACCGTTTCCGCGGGCACAAAGCGGTCGCGATCCCTCACAGATAACAGCACATGCAGCAGCCCCTGTTGATAAAGATCGGCATAACGTTGCTCCATGGCAGTCATCACCCTTTCCCCATGGGCAATGGCCCTTTCCCTGGCACCTGGCACATTGCCGCGGTAATCAAAACGCACCACAACGGGCACTGGTAAACCGCGGGAAACATTTAAACCACGAAAGATTTTAATGCCCACATCAAGATCTGCTGTGCCTTCTTCAACCGTATCAACGTAGGCAAAGTAAGTGAGGTTGCGCAGATGGATTTCCTTAAAGCCAATGCCAACGCCAATGAATCGTTCGGCATGGCCGGCATCGCCATAGGCACCGCCGTGGTATTCACGAACATAATCAATTTGGGAGATGTTGTTTTCAATCAACTGCGAAATCAAAGTGATCATCCCTGCATCGGGCTCCCCCTCCACGGCCAACTCCACCATTTGGCGAATCTTTTCTCGAGCAGCCTGGGGAGTTAAAGACTTAGTTGCTTCATAAATATTGCTTGCATCAAGCCATTGATCCAAAGCTGCATTGCCCTCGCGATCGGGCACATGCACTCGTATTGCGTCGGTGTCGGTGTCTAGGCCGAGCAGCAATAGGTCTACGGATGCACCACAGCAAAAACTATTTTCAACAGCAACCCGGAAGGCCTGCAGTCTGTCCATGCCAGCGGCTGCCGCAGCTGAATCATTGGAAGCATGGGCGGCGCAGCCTTCATGGCTTGGGTCAATCGAGCTGAAGTGATACACCACCGCTTTCAGGTAACGGGTGGGTTCGTGGGCAGCGTTGGGCTTGGCTTCTCTAAAACGTAAATGTTCAGTTTTTACCCAACGATCAACGGTATTTTCCACATCAAACATGGCCCCAGCATGGGGCCGCCGCCGCACACAACTAAAGGGAATACGTAATCCAAATGCAATCGCATGGGCCAAACGACCATCTGCACATGGGGTGATATCGAGCAGATGAAAGCCACATTCAATTAATAGGCTTTCAAATGAATCGCCGTTGGTGCCATCAAGGGGGTCGGTTTCAAAAAATGCTTGGCTTGTTTGTTCATAGGTTTCAAATACGCACCAAGCGAATAGGCGGCGCATATCCAACTGGGTTACCCAAGCCATCTCAAGGATTGGCAATGGCAATTCATAGCCGAGCTCAGCTTTAGCTAATCGTTGTGCATCGTTAATAAAATTTGGCTCATGCTGCAATGCGGATAGCTGTTGCAGCACCGGAACAATGCGATCAAATGAGCCTTTTACCTGCTGGTCGTAGGCATGCAAACGGCTATTTGCAGCTGAATCACTAAGGCAGTGGCCTGAGCTACTAGCGCGGTTTGGCCACACCACTGGGCGACGCCTGGGAGCGGTGGGCTCAAAGGGCCTAGCGGTGTAGGAAGCACGGCGCTGGATCAACCGCGGGCACCCCCAGACACAGTGATCAACGAACCCTTATCGGTGTTGCCGCTTGAACCAGTAACCCTGCTAACCGGGGCGACAATGTCTTCATTGCGCTTTTGCTGCATAGCAGCCATTGAATTTTGCAAGCCCACCCGGGAGGGATTACGTCTACGGGCGGAGGGTCCCTCGGTGCCAGTTACACGCTTGCCACGGTCCCAGTCGTCGCCGGTGATTTTATGGCCTGAACCCTCACCGGTAACCCGAGAAACAGGTTCCTGGCCTGGCTCTGCTGGAGCGGCTTGCACCACGGCAGCACTGGGGGAGCGATCAAAACGAAACTGTTCTGTGCCGGTTACCTTGCCGCTCGCCATGTCAAAGGGACCTGTGATGCGGCCACCTTGCTCATAGGTGCTTCCGGTTACGGCACCAACTTTTTCCCGTTGCGCTTGGGCTGAACGGGCCGGCGACTGAATACTGAAGCGCTGCCAATTGGTTCCAGCTATGGGCTGGGGGAAATCAGGCTCACTGGCAAAGCTTTTGCCGCAGCTGTTCTGCTGTTGATCAGCCCCCACATAGGGCGTGCCGGTGATGTTTTCGCAAGCACCCCGTTCAGCGCCGGTCATCACACCGCCAATCCCCGGCTGAAGCCCCGTTAATGGGCTGGCCTGGCGCCTGGGGGTTCTGGCTTGGATAGCAGCTGAAGCGGCGGGGGAACAAAAATTTCCAGCCTGCTCCAAACCTATATATGGAGTGCCCGTAACGATCTTGCAGCTGCCTGGTTCATCGCCGGTAACTTTGTCGGAGCGACCGGTGCTGGTGCCACTCACCACCAAGCTGCGGCTGGTGAGGCTAAAACCAACCTTGGCTGCTTCTGGACTGGGGCTGGTGGCGCAAAAGCGCTCATATTGCTGGCTGCCAACGTATTCATCACCGGTTACCAAACGGCAGCTGCCGGGTTCATCGCCGGTAACTTTGTCGTGGCGACCCACATGGGTACCAGTGATACCAGTGCCTTTAATCGTATTTAGGCTGCTCACCTTGGTGGCTGCCCGTCCGCCAACCGGGGGCTCCGAGCCCAGGTATTGATCGCCGGTTAACTGCAAACCGGAGCCGCTTTCATCACCCGTAACCTTTTCGCTCCTGCCCACGATCACACCAGATACGGCCTGGCCTCCGAGGGTGTTACTGCGGCCAACTTTGCGCACACTTGGGCTGAATCCACCGCAATAGGCAGCGGATTGATTGGCGGAAATATATTCAGTGCCCGTGATTGATTTACAGGTGCCTGGCTCATCGCCAGTTACCTTTTCACTGCGACCAACTTCGTTGCCGGTAACGCGATTGCCGTGGCTGGTGGCACTAACGCGCACCTTTGCCGGCTGCTGGGAAGCAGGCTTGGTTTGGCAAAAGGTTTGGAACACCTCAGCGCCTAGATATTCAGTGCCGGTAATAGTTCTGCAGGTGGCAGCTTCGTTGCCGGTGGTTTTAAGGGAGCGATTGGCCTGGGTGCCGGTAACGGTTGAACCTGCAAGGGTTTCACTAACCCCTACCTTCCAGGAGGCATCAGCGGCGGCGGCTTGCTTAGATCCGTGCCTATTGGGGCCGCTGGGGCGACTGGAGCTGCCACTGGTGCGGGCAACAGCAGCTGCACCGGTTTTACTGCGCAGTTCGCGGATTTTTAAGGCGAGCTCACGGCTGCTGATATCTGGGTTTCCCTGGCGCATTACCGCTGCGGTGCCGCTGGCCTGGCTGGTATTGGCGAGCTTTCCCCGTTTCGCTAGGGCTTCCCTACGGGCCAGTACAAGGGCACGGCTTGGGTTGTGCTGGCTCTGGCGACGGGGGGTTTGCTGGTTGTGGGGGCGGGCCGAAGCAGCGCCTGGGCTGAAAATAGTTGTTGGTGCTTGGGTTGGGGTGGCTACGGGAACCACCACAGGTGTTGCTGGGGGAGTTTGTTTTGCCACATCACTGCGGGTGCGGTCTTTACCGGATTCAGCCCGTTTGCCACGGCGGCTTAAGGCCTCGCGCCTGGCAAGGGCAAGATCGCGGCTGGGGTTGGCGATGCGCCCCCTATTCAGGTTGTGGCTTGGGGCCACCAAACTCTGCTGGCGAAACACCGTTGGCTCAACGGTTACAGGTGCAGAAGCAACAACAGCAGTGCGACTGGGGCGAGCCTCAACGGCACTGCGCACCCTTCCGGCACTGGTGGAATAGCGCTTTTCGGCTGTTTTTCCACCATTGGAAAGCGCCATGCGCCTTGCCAATGCCGCCTCGCGACTCGACTGCTGTGCCATATCCGCCCCCTAGATAAAAAAGCTTGTGAAAAGGTCCCCGCCGAAACGGGGACCAAATTGATGCGCTGATCAGCGCGCTTCGAAAACAACGAAGCAAGAACCCTGGCTCTGGGTGTAGGCGTCGTAGCCCACCAGACGCACGTGGTGGTCGGGGTATGCCCGATGGCAACCCTCGAGTTCGCTCACGATCACACTCAGATCCTTTTCACCGAAGAACGGCAACTTCCAATACGACCAATAGATCGACATGGAACGGCTGGGATGAACGTGCTCCACCACAGGGCTCCAGCCCTGGGCAATGATGTAGGCGATCTGGTCGTAGATCTCGTCCTGGGTCATCGGCGGTAGAAAGCCGAATGTCTCCAAGGTGGCGACTGTTTGATAGTCACCCACGGTGCTCTTAAAGGGCATGGGGATCCTTAGTGGTTTGGTTTACAGGAAGTCGCCTTGGATCAGGCGTTCACGTCGAGCTTGTCGACGGTGTCGAACTCGAACTTGATCTCCTTCCAAGTTTCGAGGGCAATGGCCAGCTCGGGGCTGTGCTTCGCGGCTTCCGTGAGGATGTCGCGGCCTTCCTTCTCAATTTCGCGACCGGCGTTGCGTGCCTTAACGCAGGCCTCGAGGGCCACGCGGTTAGCAGCGGCGCCAGCGGCGGAACCCCAGGGGTGACCGTGGGTGCCACCACCGAATTGGAGAACGGAATCGTCGCCGAAGATCGCCACCAGGGCGGGCATGTGCCACACGTGAATACCGCCGGAGGCAACGGCAAACACACCGGGCATTGAACCCCAGTCTTGATCGAAGAAGTTACCGCGGGTGCGGTCTTCGGGCACGAATGATTCGCGCAGTTGGTCGATATAACCGAGGGTTGTTTGACGGTCGCCCTCGAGTTTGCCCACCACCGTGCCGGTGTGGAGCTGGTCACCACCAGACAAACGCAGGCACTTGGCGAGCACGCGGAAGTGAATGCCGTGCTTGGGATGGCGGTCGATCACAGCGTGCATGGCACGGTGGATGTGAAGCAGCATCCCGTTTTTGCGGCACCACCTAGACAAACCGGTGTTGGCGGTAAAGCCACCAGTTATGTAGTCGTGCATGATGATCGGCTGATCGAGTTCCTTAGCGAACTCGGCCCGCTCATACATTTCTTCAGGGGTATTGGCGGTGCAATTGAGGTAGTGACCTTTGCGTTCGCCGGTTTCCTGCTCAGCCAATTTCACAGCTTCAGCAACGAACTCGAAACGGTTCTGCCAACGCTGGAAAGGCTGGGAGTTGATGTTTTCGTCGTCTTTGGTGAAATCAAGGCCACCGCGGAGACATTCATAAACCACCCGGCCGTAGTTTTTACCGCTCAGGCCGAGTTTCGGCTTGATGGTGCAACCAAGCAGGGGACGGCCGTACTTGTTCATACGGTCGCGCTCAACCTGGATCCCGTTGGGGGGACCACCACAGGTTTTGATGAAGGCCAAGGGGAAACGGATGTCCTCTAGGCGCAGGTGACGCAGGGCTTTAAAACCGAACACGTTGCCCACCAAGGAGGTGAGCACGTTGGTGATGGAGCCCTCTTCAAACAGGTCGAGGGGATAGGCGATGAAGGCATAGAAAGCCTCCTTGTCGCCGGGCACCTCTTCGATGCGGTAGCAACGGCCTTTGTAGAAGTCGAGGTCGGTTAGGAGCTCAGACCACACGGTGGACCAGGTGCCAGTAGAGGATTCAGCGGCTACAGCGGCAGCCACTTCTTCCCTGGGAACACCTTCCTGGCCGGTGCACTTGAAACAGGCCAGCAGGTCGGAATCGAGGGGAACGTAGTCAGGAGTCCAGTAGGTGTCCCTGTACTCCTTGACCCCTGCGTCGTACTTCTTGCTCATGGGGAAAACTCAGATGGATTCAGTTGGGGATTGGGGTTCGGTGTCCCGCCGGGGGAGCGCCTAGACCTCAGTCCTTGGAACCCAGGAAGTTGCTGCTGCCACCGAGGGCAGGCTCCACTTCGCGGTGGGGACGGGCGATGATGTGGGCGGCAACAAGGCCGTCACCAACGCGTTCGCAGGCATCGGCGCCTGCGCGCACTGCCGCGTTTACTGCGCCGGTTTCACCGCGCACCAAAACGGTTACGTAGCCGCCGCCGACGAACTCACGACCGATCAGTCGCACTTCTGCGGCTTTGGTCATGGCGTCTGCCGCCTCGATCGCAGGCACGAGGCCGCGGGTTTCAATCATGCCGAGGGCAATGCCCATTGTTTCGCTTGCCATTGCCAACTCCTGAAGGGGGGGCGGAAAGTTCGCCGCTAACACTGCTCCCGCAAAGGCGCATCCGTCAAGACGTTTGAGACCCCTAACCAATCAGCGTCTGAGGGGGCTCATATAAGCAACACTGATCAAAGCAACTTCTATCTTTACAATTGGTTTTCAAAGCGGTTGGGCATCGGCAACGAATGCAACCCCACCGAAATATTCCAAAATTGAATTAACCGCTGGCTTGAGCCGCTCAATCGTGGCTTCGTCGCAAAAAACAATTACGTGGGCATTTGCGCCAAGGCCACTGAACTCCATCGATTCAGACACCACATCGCCACTACGCCCCCTGCCAGTTACGTGGCGCATCACTGAATAGCCAGGCGCCCCTGCAGCTCGAATGGCATGGAGCACTTTGTCGAGCTCGCGCTCGCTCATGATCAAATCAAGGCGTTTCATGGCTCAACCGGCAGGGATAAAGCGCTGAATCAGCGCCATGTATAAGGGGATACCAAATATTATATTGAACGGAAAAGTAATACCCAATGAGCTTGATATATAGAGGCTTGGATTAGCTTCAGGCACCGTCATTCTCATCGCTGCAGGTACGGCGATGTAGGAGGCGCTTGCACACAACACCATGAATAACAATGCGTTGCCCTGACTCAAACCCAAAAACACAGCAATCCCCAAACCAATGCCTGCATTTAAAAGGGGCATCAGCAGGGCAAAACCAGTAAGAAATGCCCCGGCGCGCCTTAGGTCCCCCAGCCTTTGAGCCGCAATAATGCCCATGTCTAACAGGAAAAAACAAAGCACCCCATAGAAAAGCCTGCCGGTGAAAGGCTCCATTTTTTCAACGCCACTGGGGTTGAAAAATGCAACAAGAAAGCCAATTATCAAGCTGCCAATCAACAGATAAACGGAGCTATTTAAAAAGGCTTCATGCAGCAGGGCCCCCCAGCCAGCGTTCACATCACTGCGGCGATCGCGGGCCGCTAATTTAACAAGTAGCAAGCCAACAATTATGGCCGGCGACTCCATCAGAGCCAAGGCCGCAACCATGAAACCATCTGATTGGATGTTCAATACCTTGAGAAAGCTTTCAGCTGTAATAAAAGTAACTGCTGAAATCGAACCGTAGGCAGCTGCAATCGCAGCAGAATTGAACACGTCAAATTTACTGCGCAATAGAAAAAAGCAGTAGATAGGCACCAGCACCGACATCACAACCGCAGCTGAAATTGTTAAAACAACATTTCCACCAAGGCCGCTGTGCTGCAATTCAACACCCCCTTTAAAACCGATAGACAGCAATAAATAAAGGGAAAATAACTTGGGCAGTGGGGCTGGAATCTCTAAATCGGTGCCCAACAGCACCGCAAAAACCCCAAGAAAAAAGAACAAAATTGCTGGTGAGAGCAAATTTTGCAGAACCAGGCTTGTATCCAATGGCCTCCTTTGGGGCGTGTTTGTCTACTGGAATTAAGCAGGGCTGTCAAAGAGCAGAATGGCCCACCTGGTGCAGGGCAAGGGTGGCAAAAAATCCAAAGGTGCTTGTGATCGCTAGCGGTAATCCCGTCAAAGTGGCTGAAATAAAAGCGATCTTGGCTCCCGTTGAGCTGCAGGTGCGCCAACAGCCTGAGGGGTTGGAAATTGCTGAAACCGGTAGCACCTACTTAGAAAATGCCCGTTTAAAGGCCGCTGAGGTGGCTCGCATCTGCGGCCACTGGGCCCTAGCTGATGATTCAGGCCTTGAGGTGGATGCCCTGGGCGGTGCACCAGGTATTTATTCCGCCAGATATGCGGCGAGTGATAAGCAAAGAATTGAGCGGCTTTTAGAAGAACTGAAGGGAAGTATTTACCGAAGCGCCGGTTTTCATAGTGCCGTGGCCTTGGCCGACCCCTTCGGCAACATCCGCCTGGAGGCAGAGGGTATTTGTAGAGGTGAAATTCTCAGCTCACCAAGGGGGGAGGGTTATGGCTACGACCCTGTTTTTTGGCTGCGGGAAGCGGGAAGCACCTACGGCCAAATGCCACCCCATCAAAAAATCAAATTGGGCAGCCGGGGCAAAGCGATCCGGGCCATAGCCGCCCAGATGGCCCACCTATTGGAAATTGAATTAACTAACTAATGGGAAATAACTAACGGGAATTAATGCTTGCCACAGCACGCATGGCAGCGGCGGCAGCCTCCTCCACATCACCTTCTTTCCCCGCCAAGGTGAGGCGGCCAAAGGCACCCACAGCCTTCACATCCACCACGGTGATGTTTGAAGCCTTCTCAGCTTCATTGGCGGCAATCAGCACATAGCCAGCCGGCTCTGTTTCCAAGATGAACATGCTCATGCCCGATTGAATCATCGAACCGCGCCGATTTAGGCGGTTGATCAAAACCGCATGGTCGGGGGTGATGGCACGGATGATCTCCGTCCAGCTAACAGTGCAAGGGCTGCGTCGATCAACGCTGCTGCCGATCGACTCCAGCACCACCTGGCCCGAATGCAACACATTGCTTTGGTCGCGGTGATAAAGGGCCAAGGAGCCAAATGCCCTCTCCACCACCATTTGGCCCAAGCGCACGGTGCTCGCCTTCAGGGCGATATCGGTAACCCGATGAACTGCCATGCCTGGTGAAACCTCAAGCCAGAGGCAGGCATCGCCTGGAATAGGTAAAAAGCCCTGGGAAACAGTGCCCATGTAGGCCGCCAACTGGGGCTGCAGGGAATCAAGAAACACATAGGTGCGCAGCTGGATCGATCCCACCTGCCCCCCCTGCCTTGCCAGCCGTCGCCCCTCGCTATCGGTGGTAACGGTTACGCAACTTGGCCCACTGGCCACATCCACCTGGGTACCTGTAATAGCAACACCTGAGCCGCCATCACGCATACCGGCCCGCCGACGCCGTATGGAGAGATCGTCGGCAGAGGTTGACAGGGGATTTTTGATTAATAGTGGCGCGACTCTACCGGGCTACCCCTTGCGCTCACCTTGGGAGTGGGTACCTTCCGGCCAATACCCCTAGCAATGCTGATGGCAACCACAACCCGTTCCAGCGAAGCTCAACCCATCGCCAACCAAGAACCCCAAGCCAATTTCTCTGAGTTGATTGCCACAGCCATGGATCAAGGGGTGAAGCCTGAACAGGCCCTCGCCTTCATCGGCCTCGGCCTGATGCACAAAATGGGCACCCCAAACCACAGCAACTTCACCACGATTTGGAATGAAAGCCAGGGAGAGGCCGCTGACCTGCACAATTTGCGCCAACGGCTTGAGCTCACCGACCTGGCTGTGCGCACCGGTGCGCCCTTAAGCACCGCTGAAGTTGCAGTGCTGTTGGGTGCCCGTCCAGGTACTCCAGTGGTGGAAAGGGGTGGCCTAGTGGCGCGCCGCATCAGCCGCAATGTGTGGAAATTAAGCCGCTCTGCTGATGGCGCTGAGCGCCAAGCCGGCGGCTATGGAGATGCTTTCCGCCGTCGCCTCTAGAAAATTCAGCTTTTAGAGCAACAAATTTGTTGTTTTTCCCCTAGATCCGGAAGATAAGGAAACGACTGGAGCACTTAATGCACCAGCACGCCTATCAATAGCTGTATCTACTAGTGCTGCTGTTGGAGATTCTCAAGGAAAATGGCCAGAGGGAGGTGTTTTGCGGACTCACCTCCATCGTTTGGCTCCACCGCCGCATGCCAGATGCCTTCTTTTTGGTGGTGGGCTCCCGCACCTGCGCCCATCTGGTTCAAAGCGCCGCAGGCGTGATGATTTTTGCTGAACCCCGTTTTGGCACAGCCATTTTGGGGGAAAGGGACCTGGCCGGTTTAGCCGATGCAAATGAGGAGTTAGATCGGGTTGTTGGCGATCTGCTGGCGCGCCGCCCAGAAATCCGCACCCTCTTTCTGGTGGGTTCCTGCCCCAGTGAGGTGATCAAGCTCGACCTAGCTAAAGCAGCGGAACGGCTCAGCACCCGCCTGCAGGGCTCCGTGCGGGTTGTTAATTACAGCGGCAGTGGCATTGAAACCACCTTCACCCAAGGGGAAGACAATGCCCTCACCGCCCTAGTGCCCTTCCTGCCCCGCAACGATGAAGCACAACTGCTGCTGGTGGGCACCCTTGCCGATGGGGTGGAAGAGCGCTTTTTAACCTTGTTTGAGCGGCTTGGCATCACAAAAGTTGCAAGCTTGCCGCCGCGGCGCTCCACCGATCTACCCAGCCTTGGCAGCGGCACCAAAGTGTTGCTTGCTCAACCCTTCCTAGGGGCTACGGCTAGGGCTCTCCAGGCCCGCGGCGCCCAATTAATCAGCAGCCCCTACCCCCTTGGCGTGGAGGGCAGCAGCCTTTGGTTTGAAGCTGCGGCAACCGCTTTCGGCATCGATCCAGCCCACACCGCATCGGTGCTCAACCCCCTTAAAGAAAGGGGCAGGGCGGCAGTGGCTCCCCATCGCCTTGAACTGGAGGGCAAGCGCCTGTTTCTGCTGCCAGATTCCCAAATGGAGCTTGCCCTTGGCCGTTTCCTGCATCGGGAATGCGGCATGGAGTTGGTGGAGGTGGGCACTCCATACCTGGATCGCGCCCTGCAACAGCCTGAGCTTGATCTCCTGCCAGCAAACCTAAATTTGAGTGAAGGACAACATCTAGAGAAACAACTGGATAGGGTGCGGGCAGCCAAGCCCGATCTTGTGGTGTGTGGCATGGGTTTAGCCAATCCCCTTGAGGCGGAAGGCATTGCCACCAAATGGTCGATCGAATTGGTTTTTAGCCCAATTCACGGCTGCGACCAAGCCGGTGATTTAGCTGAATTATTTGCTCGGCCCCTGCGCCGGCGCGCTGCCCTGGCCTTTAACTGAAATCCCATGGAACTTACCCTCTGGACCTACGAAGGCCCCCCCCACGTGGGGGCTATGCGCATAGCCACTTCAATGGAAGGGCTGCACTACGTGCTCCATGCCCCCCAAGGGGACACCTATGCCGACCTGCTGTTCACGATGATCGAGCGGCAAAACAAGCGGCCGCCAGTTACCTACACCACATTTCAAGCCAGGGACCTGGGGGGCGACACCGCCGATTTAGTAAAGCGTTCAATCAGCGATGCGGTGGAACGCTTTAAGCCGGAGGCTTTGCTCGTGGGTGAAAGCTGCACAGCGGAATTAATCCAGGATCAACCAGGCAGCCTTGCCCAAGGCATGGGTTTCAACCTGCCGATCGTGAATTTGGAATTGCCCGCCTATTCAAAAAAAGAAAATTGGGGTGCTTCCGAAACCTTCTATCAACTACTGCGAACCCTGCTCAAAGATCAAGTATTAGCCCCTGGCGCTGCCAAACCAAGCCCCAGCCGCTGGCGCGCGGAAGGGCGCAAACCGCGGCTTAATTTGCTGGGCCCCAGCTTGCTGGGTTTTCGCTGCCGCGACGACGTTATTGAGGTAACAAAATTATTAGCTGATATGGGCATCGATGTGAATGTGGTGGCACCCCTGGGGGCCAGCCCTTCGGATCTAAAACGGATTCCAGAGGCGGATGCAAACCTCTGCCTCTATCCAGAAATTGTTGAAAGCAGCTGCAGTTGGCTGGAGCGTCAACTGGGCATGGCTGTTGTGCGCACGGTACCCATCGGCATTGGCGCCACCCAGCAGTTTCGAGAGGAGATCGCAACTGTTTTAGGGCTTGATCAATTGCCGCCAGCGCCGGAGCGATCAAGGATGCCTTGGTATTCGCAATCGGTGGATTCCACCTACCTAACGGGCAAGCGGGTATTTATTTTTGCCGATGCCACCCACGCGATTGCAGCAGCGCGTATTGCCAGTAAAGAACTGGGCTTCCAAGTGGTGGGGCTGGGCAGCTACTGCCGCGAGCAAGCAAGGGCTGTGCGGGCTGCCGCCCAGGAGCTAGGCCTTGAAGCATTAATCAGCGACAACTACCTAGAGGTGGAGGCAGCCATGGCAGCGGCTGCCCCCGAATTGGTGCTTGGCACCCAAATGGAGCGCCATAGCGCCAAGCGGCTTGGGATTCCATGCGCTGTAATTTCAGCGCCATTGCATGTGCAAGATGTGCCGGCCCGCTATGCACCGCAGATGGGTTGGGAAGGGGCAAATGTAATTTTCGACAGCTGGGTGCACCCCTTGATGATGGGATTAGAGGAACATCTAATTGGAATGTTCCGCCATGATTTTGAGTTTGTTGAGGGCCACATGAGCCATAAGGGCCAAAAAACAGCAGTGGCCGAAACAGCAGCACCTGAAGTTCAAACGGATGCTGGCTGCACCTGGGCTAATAGCGGAACAGCTGAATTAGGCAGAATTCCCTTTTTTGTGCGCGGCAAAGTGAAACGCAACACCGAAGCCTTTGCCCAGGAGCGAGGCATCAAGGAAATCACCGATGAGGTGCTATATGAAGCTAAGGCCCATTTCACGCGGTAGATCTTCATCCCCTTAGCAAGCAACAGCTGAATTCCTTCCATCCCCACCCCTGAACCGCTGATGACCGCCACGATCACCCCCCCCAGCAGCAGCACCAACAGCCGTGAAGACGGCGAAGGTAGCCTCCAAGTGCATCAAGACGCCTCGATGCAAATCGAGGAAGGCGCCCTAGTTATCGCCGTTTATGGCAAGGGGGGCATTGGTAAATCAACAACCTCTTCCAACCTTTCAGCTGCTTTTTCTAAACTTGGCAAGCGGGTATTGCAGATCGGCTGCGATCCAAAACACGACAGCACCTTTACGCTTACCAAAAAAATGGTGCCAACGGTTATTGATATTTTAGAAACCGTTGATTTTCACACTGAAGAACTACGCCCCGAAGATTTTGTGTTTGAAGGCTACAACGGTGTGATGTGCGTGGAGTCTGGCGGTCCCCCTGCCGGCACTGGCTGCGGCGGTTATGTAACAGGCCAAACCGTAAAATTGTTAAAAGAGCACCATCTTTTAGAAGATACGGATGTTGTTATTTTTGATGTTCTTGGAGATGTGGTGTGTGGCGGTTTC
This sequence comes from Synechococcus lacustris Maggiore-St4-Slac, assembly GCF_024345595.1. Classification (NCBI taxonomy): domain Bacteria; kingdom Bacillati; phylum Cyanobacteriota; class Cyanophyceae; order Synechococcales; family Synechococcaceae; genus Synechococcus; species Synechococcus lacustris. Next base: position 43,703 of record NZ_JAGQBK010000005.1, read on the forward strand.
GCTGCGCCGCTCCAGCATGCAAATTATTGCTTAATCGTAACCGCAAATGATTTTGATTCTATTTTTGCAATGAATAGGATCATTGCCGCCATTCAAGCAAAGGCAAAGAACTATAAAGTTCGCCTCGGGGGAGTTGTGGCAAATCGCAGTAAAGACACGGATCAAATTGATAAATTCAATGAGCGTGTAGGCATGCGCACAATGGCCCACTTCCCCGATTTGGATGCCATACGCCGCTCGCGATTAAAGAAGTGCACGATATTTGAAATGGAAGCAACACCTGAGGTGGAAGCCGTGCAAAAAGAATACATAGCCCTTGCCCAACGCATGCTTGATAATGTGGTTCCCCTAGAAGCTGAATCACTTAAAGATCGTGAGATATTCGACCTGCTGGGTTTCGATTAAAACCCGAGAAAGTTTCAAGATATAAATTAAATAAACAGAATCATCAATGATTGTAAGCGCATCCCAACACAGTTTATTTGCATTGGGTCTTACCATATTAGCTGGGTTATCCACTGGAATAGGTAGTTTACTAGGGCTTAGCACCCGCAGATCAAACACAACATTTTTAACACTTTCCCTTGGCTTTTCTGCAGGGGCGATGATATACGTTTCATTGGTGGAAATATTACCTAAAGCGCGCTTGGCTCTACAGCCACTATTAGGAAACAGTTTAGGATATTTAGCAACCGTACTTGCTTTTTTGCTGGCATCGCACTAACGGCCCTAATCGATCAGCTTTTACCATCCCATGATGCAGCAGTGTTATTTAAACTTCAATCTGAAGTTGGCGATAATCAAACGGCCATGGGACGCCGCCGCCTATGGCGAGTTGGTTTATTTTCAGCCCTAGCGATTGCAATCCATAATTTCCCTGAAGGTTTAGCCACATTCCTAGGCGCCTTGAACAATCCAAGGGTTGGCGTGAGCATCGCCGTTGCAATTGGGATACACAATATCCCTGAAGGCTTGGCGGTTTCAGCACCTATCTATTATGCAACTGGCAGTCGCCGTAAAGCTTTTTGGTGGTCTTTTCTATCAGGAGTTGCAGAACCCTTAGGTGGCTTAGTTGGCTATTTCCTGTTCCAATCATTTCCCAATCAATTGGCCTTTGGCTTGGTATTTGCTGGAGTTGCTGGGGTAATGCTCTACATATCATTTGATGAGTTATTACCTGCCGCAAAGGAGTACGGCGAACAGCAACATGCTATTTGGAGCCTAATTGCCGGCATGGCGGTTATGGCAATCAGCCTGGTATTACTTGCTTAAAGCAGCCACAGAAGCAATGGATAAGTATTTCTTTTTGATGGCATAGGATTTTCTGTGGAAATTCTGGTCTACAGATACAAAAGTTGTGTAAGATCTACCGACTGGATTTAGAAATCTGAATCCACACTAGGCCAGGGCAATCAAGCGAACCAAGATTATTAAACATAAAATTCAAAAACAATCATTTTTTTAATCAATGCCTCAATTCTTGTTGCAGTTTGCATGGCTAATTCCTATCTATCCATTGCTGTCTGCTCTGCTTTCTCTATTATGGGCTCCAGGCATCATCAATAAAACTGGTCCTAGGCCAGCAGGTTATATCAATCTAGCCATGGTCACGGTGGCATTTTGCCATGGACTATTAGCTCTAATTGCCCTAAATAGTAATTCAGCCGCTGGGGCCAAAGCTTTATATGCGCCAGCAAGTTTTCACTGGATCTGGCTAAATACAGCCAATCTAAAAATCGGGTTTGATGGATTGGTAACTGAACCTGGCTTAATTGCCATAACTGTGATTACCGGCTTGCATGTTCTTGTTCAGATATATGCTATTGGCTATCTGGAAATGGATTGGGGATGGCCTAGGTTTTTTGGTGCTCTAAGTTTTTTTGAAGCGGGCCTTTGCGCACTGGTTTTAACCGATTCATTATTTTTTAGTTATGTACTATTGGAATTACTAACTCTAGGAACATATTTAATTGTTGGAACTTGGTATAATCAACCCTTAGTGGTAAAAGGAGCTCGCGACGCATTTCTTACAAAACGAATTGGCGATTTAATTTTGCTCGCTGGTGTAATTGCTCTGTTACCAATAACTGGAACATGGAATTTCCACGGCCTTCAGGGATGGGCCGCTCAACAAACCAACAACCAACTTAGCCTTCCCACAGGTTTCGAACTTATCCTAATCGCCTTAATTGCTGGCCCAATTGGCAAATGCGCACAAATACCCCTACATCTCTGGTTAGACGAAGCGATGGAAAGTCCTTTACCATCAACAATCCTGCGAAATTCGGTTGTAGTTATTGGTGGTGCATGGGTTTTATTAAGGCTTGAGCCATTGATTGAATTAAGTCCATTAGTACAAAATATATTAGTTATAGTAGGAGCAACAACATCAGTAGTGGCAGCTTTAATTGCCCTTGCACAAATTGACGTTAAAAGGGCCTTGAGCTTTCTTGTGAGCAGCTGGTTGGGCTTATTATTTATTGCGGTGGGGCTTGGAAATACAAATATTGCAGATCACTTATTGCTTGTATATCCTCTACCAATGGCATTAATATTAATGGCCGTGGGTACAGTTGTTATAAGCAATATAAGTCAAAACCTCACTCAACTCGGCGGGCTATGGAGCAGAAGGCCATTAATGGGAATAGCATATTTGTGTGGCGCCATATCACTTATGGCTATTCCGCCATTTGGAGGTTTTGCCGCCCAGAGAGAATTGTTAGAACTAACTATTAATAGCAACTATCCAATCTTGCTGGCTGGTGTAATTTTATCAACCGTAGCAATTACAAGTGCTGCTTTGATGCGCGTATTTTGCCTAATCTGGGGTGGAGACCCAAAGAGCTTCACGAAACGCTCAGCTGAGGTGCTCTGGCTAATGGTACTTCCCACATTGATTCTAACGGGAATTACATTACACATCCCCCAACTACTTTTAAAGATCGGAGTCTATGGTTTAACTCCAATTCCAGGTTGGGGTGCTTATGGATTCCCCCTATTGCTTGCAAGCCTTAGCGGAGCGATAAGTTCTAGTTTCTTCTATTTAAGACCCCATCCCCTAGCTGAATTGCCATCTGGGTTGGGTGGAATTCAACACTGGCTCTCTGAAGACATGCACACTGAAGCATTTTATCAGCGAACAATTGTAAGTGTTGTTGTTAACCTGGCAAAATTAAGTAGCTGGGCTGATCGCAAACTAGTTGATGGGTTTACTGGCGGCACAGGCGAAACAACACTGAAGCTTGCTCGAAGTCTTAGTTTCACAATCTCAGGAAGAGCTCAAACCTATGCACTTAGCATTGTTATTGGAATCATATTGATGTCTGTTTGGCTGTTAAGGCCCTAAGCGCACAACAAATAATTTTAATTTATTTACACCACATACCTAAAATGAACTCAATGTTAATTGTTCTTTTAATCATCCCTCTTCTGATCGGGCTTCTTCAGCCACTCATAGCAAGTAATAGCAAAAGATTGAGATCTATTGCTGCTGTTGCACCAAGCATTCAGCTATGCCTTGGGATCTGGTTTTTAAAAAATCCTCCCGATTCAATATCAATTGAATGGTTGCCCCAGTTAGGGCTTAAACTAGAACTTGGTTTAGATGGCCTATCGCTACCGCTGGTGATATTAACAGCAATACTTACCTTATTAGCGATATCTGCTAGCCAACTAGAATACGTCCGTCCACGCTTGTATTACCCCCTATTACTTAGCGTCAATCTAGGCCTTATAACTGCATTCCTTGCCCAAAATGCACTACTTTTTGTGCTTGCATATGAATTAATATTAATACCAACAACATTGCTAGTTGCCATTTGGGGTGGCTCCCAAAGAGCTGGGGCTGCGATCAGGTTCCTAATTTACGGAGCCATCTCAGGTGTAATCCTTTTAGGTGTGGTTCTTTGTTTTGGATGGTTAAATCGCTCGGGATTAAACTTTAGCTATAGTTCACTTAGCCAAGCAAGCCTACCTTTTAATCAACAGCGATGGCTTTTGATTGGAGTATTATTTGCCTTCTGCTTAAAACTACCAATAGTGCCATTACATGGGTGGCAGCCTAAAACATATAGCCAAGCACCAACGCCTGTGGTTATGTTAATGAGTGGTGCTGTTTCGAAAATGGGTGCCTATGGTTTACTTCGCTTTGGCTTAGAGTTCCTGCCTGATGGCTGGATGTACTGGTCGCCATTAATAGCAACTTTAGGTGCATTTAGTGCTATTTATGGAGCTTTAAATGCAATAGCACAAAAAGACATAAGATTATTAATAGCTTATAGTTCGATCGGTCATATGGGCATGCTGATGCTGGCCCTTGCAGCGGCCACTACATTAAGTTTACAAGGCGTAATGGCGCAAATGTTAGCCCATGGATTAATTATTGCTCTGTTGTTTAATCTTGTTGGCCTTATAGAATTAAAAACTGGCACCCGTTCAATAGCTGAATTATCTGGCTTAATGAACCCCCAAAGGGGGCTTCCCTTCACATCTAGCTTGCTCTTAATAGGTCTTATGGCAGCAGCTGGTGTTCCTGGCCTTGCTGGTTTTGTTGCTGAGTTATTGATATTTGAAGGTAGTTGGAAAATATTTCCATGGCCCACGCTTGCGTGCTTACTAGCCTCAGGCTTCACTGCTGTATACGCCGTGAGGTTTTTCAATAGGGTTGGATTTGGAAGGCTGGATCCGGCAAGGGCAAACTGGGTTTCCACCACTTGGGGTGAACGGCTACCAGCATTAATACTATCTTTGCTTGTTTTGATCGGAGGTATCTGGCCCAGCAGCCTCACAGGTATTAGCGAAGCAACAACAGCACACATTGCAATTTCGAACACATCAACTAACCAATTGGAGCAACAATCATGATTCCCCCTTCCACTCATAGATATGCAGATGTGATTCATAGGTTAGAAGCAGGTGGCTCCATGCTCCCAGACACTCCAGAAAACCTTGAACAAATCATTGGGATTTATAAAGCATATGCAGTTCCAATGGATTTTTATTGGAGGGATTTACTTTATATTGCAGAGCGCGTTTTCCTAAATCCTTTACCAGCTTTTAAATACTTTATATCTAAACAATACATGGACTTAGCAAATAGCTACTCTGGAGATAATTCAAAATTAAGAATATGGCGGGGCGGAGAGAAAGCGCATCCCGAATTAGTTGCCTTCATGAAGCGAGGAGAAACAATTTCAATGCCAAAAATACTTCATCATCTTTGGCATGATCGCATCAATATGGAATTTGCAGAGGCTTGCATGCAAGCAATGTTCTGGCATCAAGACATGGGTGGGCGATTTAATGATTATTTAGAAAGTAAAACATATTTAGCGAATGCTGATCGAGCGATAAAAGCCTATTTCAAGGGCAATCCATTGATGCTGCTGTTATATAAACTATTTCCAGAGATGTTTACAGAGCAGGTTCGTCAATTGAGTTACTATTCAAATCTTGGACTTTTCTGGGAAGTTATGGCCCCAGTTTTTTTTGAAATGAGCGATCTTTACGACGAAGGTGGTATAAATTCAGTTCCGGAGGCGATGGATTTCTTAGTTAATGGTATTTTTGCCGTAGCAGGTAGACCCATCTACCATCATGTTTATATAGGCGATGAATGCATTGAAATAATACCTAAAAGCGAAGGATTCACATGGCTTTATGAAGCTGCACTTCCCTATGTGGAGGCTGTATTTTATCGTACCTCGCCCTTCAGAGGCACGAAAAGTTATAACGCCCAAGCCAATCAAGTTCCCGCAGACCAAGCTGATTTTCACTATGGAATCCTCTATGCAGATGTTTATCCAGTGGGATCAGCTGGAATCCCTCCCACGCTTCTAATGCAAGATATGCTTCATTTTTTACCTGCGTATCTTGAGGCCACCTATCAAAACCATGGCCGTGGAGATGAGGATAAATTGATTCAACTTGGAATAACTTTTCAGCGTTCTATGTATAATGTAACTTCAGCTGTTATCCAAGCACTGCGCTGTGCATTGCTATACCCATTAACCGATCCAGACCCAGAACATTTGTTAGCCAATAGGCGCTTCTTTGAAGCGCAAATGGACCGTTTTCTGCGCCCAGAAGCGCGGCTTTCTGATATCCAACAACAAAACTATCGCTGATGGCTTCTATCCTCAACACCGCCGCAGAGGCGGGCTGCTTCAAAACTCTTTTAGCCGCTGTTGCTGCGGCAGGTTTAAGCGAAGCCCTCGACGGACCCGGCCCCTTCACGGTGTTCGCGCCGGTGGACGATGCCTTTGCTGCACTGCCTGCGGGCACGGTGCAAACGTTGGTAGACAACCCACCCCAGTTGGCTCGGATCCTCAAGTACCACGTGCTGGCTGGTGCACATCAGCAAGCCCAGCTGGTTAGCCAAAGCGACTGGCCGAGTTTGGAGGGGGCGCCGATCCCAATCCGCCGCAGCGAGCCCTTTGAGGTGAAGAACGCCACGGTGGTCAATGCCGATATCGTTTGCGATAACGGTGTGGTGCATGTGATCGATCGCGTCATCTTGCCGGGCTGATTGGCGCCCTAATCGCGACACTCCCACACCGCACATAAATGGGTTCTTCCCTGCTCAGCACCCTGCTATTGCTCCTGGTGGGGGCGCTGTTGGCCAGGCTCACCGCCACTCGCTTGGCGCGTTGGGCCGTGCCGGCGATCGTGCTGGAGCTGGTGGTGGGTTTCCTGCTGGGCAACAGCGTGCTGCCTTTCAGCAGCATCGCCCCCCTCGCCGGACTCACCGAACTAGGGGTGCTAACTCTCTTTTTCATGGTGGGCCTGGAAGTGCGCGGGGGCTTGCTGGGATCCAGGCCGGCGGCAGTGCTGCGCACCGTGCTGCTCTCTGCACTCACGCCACTGCTGGCCTGGTGGCCGCTGCAGCAGGGCTTTGGTCTTTCCACCGCCTCCACCGTTTTGTGCGTGGCAGTGCTCAGTGCAACCGGCACCGGAGTTACCCTGCGCGCCCTTGGCCAGGCCTCCGCTCTAAATACGCCTTCGGGCCGTCTTTTGGTGGGGGTTTCGGTGCTCGACGACCTGCCGGCCATAGCCCTGCTCACCCTTGCGGTGGCACTGGGGGCGGCGCCTGGAGCCACCAGTCCATACCCAGCCCTGCTGCCGCCGGCGCTGGCATTGGGGCTGGTGCTGTTGAGCCTGCCGGCTAGTAGCTGGTGGTTGCGGCGCTACGGCCCCTGGCGGCCGGGCTTGCTTGGGGTGTTGCTGCTGTTGATCGGCTGCAGCTGGATCGGCGAGATGGGCCGGCTCACGAGCCTGCTTGGGGCCCTATGGGGCGGCGTGCTGCTGAGCCGCCTGGCGCCTATGCCGGATGGCAGCGCCGAGGCTTCAAACCTGCGCAGCAACCTGGCCCTGCTTTCGGAGGTGTTTTTGCCTCTTTATTTCATCAGCGTGGGCATGCGCATCCAGGCCGGCACAATGCTGCAGCCCGCTGCCTGGGCCCTGGCCTTGAACTTGCTGCTGCTGGCGATTAGTTGCAAGTTGATCTGTGCCCTGGGCATCAGCCGCCAGGATCAGGCCGCTGGCATCGATCGCTGGGTGGTGGTGTATGGCTTGATTCCGCGGGGCCTGCCGGGCTTGGTGTTTGCCTCAACGGCCCTTGCCAGTGGCGTGATCACTCCGGCTCAGTTTTCGGCCCTGGTGCTGATGGTGAGCTGCACCACGGTGCTTGGCCTAATGCTGCTGGGCCGCCGTTTGGCTGCCCTGGCGTCGCCTTAACCCAAAGCGCCGATGGCTTGTTGCAGAGCTTCGTAACACTGCAGCAGCTGGGCGTCGCTACTTCCTAGGGGCGGCAGCAGATAAACCACATTACCGAGGGGCCTTATATATACACCCTGTTCCAGGCACTGACGCTGGATTTGTTTACCGATCGGGTTTAGATAGCTGTTTTCGCCAGCGTTGAGCTCGAAGGCGGCCATGGTGCCAAGGCAACGGGGCCGCTTCACCTGGGAAAGCAGGCTCAGCTGCTCCAGCAGGGGGGTGTGCCGTTGCTCAAAGCCCTCAAAGCGCTCTGGGTTTTGCTGCAGTAAATCTAAGCTGGCCAGGGCGGCGGCGCAGCCCAAGGGATTGGCCGTGAAGCTGTGGCCATGGAAAAAGGTATCGCTGGGCTTCTCGCTGATGAAGCCCTGGTAGAGCCTTTCACTTGCCATCGTTGCGCCCATGGGTAGGAAACCACCCGTGAGCCCTTTGGAGAGGGCCATCAGGTCGGGCTGGATACCGGCTTTCTGGCAGGCAAACAGGGCTCCGGTGCGTCCAAAACCGGTGAAAACCTCATCGGCGATCAACAGGGCTCCAGCCGCCTGAACTCTCTCTGCCGCTGCCTGCAGGAACGCTGCACGCACAACGCGCATGCCACTGGCTCCCTGGATCAGGGGTTCGAGAATCACCGCTGCTGTGGGTGTGTCAAGTGCCAGCTCTAATTGCTTAAGGGCCTGCTGTTCCCGCTCTTCAACGCTGTCGTTGTGCCAGTGGCTGTGGGGCCAAGCCACGCGGGCAACATCAAAAAGTAATTTTCCATAGGGCTGGGTAAGTAGGGAGCGATCACCAAGGGCCATGGCACCAAAGGTGTCGCCGTGATAGGCACCCTCAAAGGCGATTAGTTGATGGCGATCACTGCCTTGATTACGCCACCACTGCCAGGCGATCTTGAGGGCCACCTCCACGGCGGTGGAGCCATTATCTGAGAAAAACAGGCGCTGCAGCCCGGTGAGGGCGCTGAGCCGAGTGGCCAGCTGCTCGGCGGGTTCGTGGCTGAAATTGGCGAAGATCACCTGCTCCAACACATGGGCCTGGCGGGCAATTGCTGCGGCAATTGTTGGTTCCCCATGGCCATGAAGTGTTACCCACCAGCTGCTGATGGCGTCGATCAGCCTTCTCCCATCGCTGAGCTCCAGCTCACTGCCGCGTGCCGACTGCACCCTCAGAGGTTCCTGGCTGGTGGCCACCTGGGTGGTGGGGTGCCAGAGATGCGGATGCCATGCCATATGAATCGCCTAATTAACTATGGGCTGCAACTTTTTGGCGCCATTGCTTCCAAATCTTTTCCAGTTCTAAATACAGGAAGAACAGAAAACTAAAGCCCACGCAGATCAGTAGATCATGGCCACTTAGGGCTGTGGTGCCAAAGAAATTCGAAAGCCATGGCACATAAAGCAATAGAAGTTGCAACCCGGATGTAAGCAGCACTGCCCATATCAACCAAGGGTTGGAGAAAGGCGGAACTTGGAAAAGCGGTAGATCACTGCGGGCAGAGAGGGCGTGGCCCATTTGAGCTAGGCAGAGCGTGGTGAAAACCATCGTTTCCCATGGCGCGTCATGGCGAGCCGCATAGAACATCAAAGCGATCACAATCAAGGCAAAAATCACACCAACCCGCAGGATGTAGCGACCGATGCCACGGGCAAAAATCGATTCACCCGGTTCCGCTGGGGCCCTATCCATCAAGCCCTTTTCCCCAGGCTCAAGGGCAAGGGCAAGGGCTGGCACGCCATCGGTAACCAAATTCATCCAAAGGATCTGCAGGGGCGTGAGGGGAACTCCAACCAAACCCAGCAGGGGGGCAGAAGCAATTGTGATCAGCTCCCCCACATTGCTGCCGAGAATGTATTTAACAAACCGGCGGATATTTGCATAAACAAGGCGACCTTCCTCAACAGCGCTAACAATGGTGGCGAAGTTGTCGTCTAGCAGAACCATATCGGCTGCTTCCTTACTAACTTCAGTGCCAGTAATACCCATTGCCACACCGATGTGGGCCTGCTTTAAGGCTGGGGCGTCGTTCACACCATCACCTGTCATCGCCACCACTTGACCATTGGCCTGCAGCGCTTTAACGATGCGCAATTTCTGCTCAGGCGGCACCCGGGCATAAACACTGCATTGCATAACCAATTCACGCAGCTTTTCGTCGCTGGCCGCTTCCAGCTCACGGCCTAAAACCACTTGGCCATCAGGCTCACAAAGGCCAATACCCGAACCAATCGCTTTTGCCGTGAGGGGATGGTCGCCAGTGATCATCACGGGACGGATGCCGGCATGTTTGCAGGTGGCGATCGCCTTAATCACCTCCGGCCGGGCCGGATCCAGCTGGGCCATAAGCCCCAACAAAACCTGTTCATCTAAAGGATGATCAGGGCTTTGATGGTGGGGGGCACAGGCAAAAGCAAGCACCCGCAGGCCCTGGGCCGCTAGGGCGCGAGCCTGCTCAAGCCACCATTGCTGCTGCTCTTGGCTAAGGGGAAGCGCACCAGAACCATCAATCCAACGGCTGCAGTTGGAGATGATCACCTCAGGGGCACCTTTACTAATTAATAGTTGGGTTGAGCCATCAGCGGCAGCACCGAGGGGAGCTTGCAAGTTACCGCTGGGGTCGTTGATCCAAACGGCCATCAACTGCCGTTCAGAACTAAAGGGTATTTCTGCAAATCTATTGAAATGGCTGCGTAAGGCAAAGCCATCAATGCCGTCTTTAGCGGCAACAACAACTAAAGCCCCCTCAGTGGGATCACCAAGGATTTCCCAGTTGCCATCGGAATTCTGTTTCAATTCCGCATCACTGCACAACACACCGGCTTTTAACAGCAATTGGCGTGCACCAACGAAGCTGCCAGGGGTAGCGCCTGGGGGTGGTGCTAGCAGGTGGCTGTTTAATTCACCTTGGGGGGAATAGCCCAGGCCCGCAACAGCGATGCATTCGGTGCCCAAGCGCAATTCCTGCACCACTTGGCGGTTTTGGGTGAGGGTTCCGGTTTTATCGGAACAGATCACAGTTACAGATCCAAGCGCCTCCACTGCTGGCAAACGCCGGATCAAAGCGGCTCGTTTAACCATCCGTTGGGTGCCGATGGCAAGGGTGACCGTGATTACAGCGGGAAGGCCCTCAGGCACGATCGCCACTGCCATCGACAAAGACACCTCAAGCAAATTGAGCAGCGATTGGCCCAACAAAAGGCCAAGCAACATCACCACCGCCACCAATGCCAGGGCGCTGATAACAAGCACTTTTGCCAAACCATCCAATCGTTCCTGCAAGGGAGTGCTCTCTCCACCTGCGGTGTTGATCAGTTCTGCTATTTGGCCCAGTTCAGTGGCCATTGCCGTGGCTGTAACCACCGCAACCCCGCGGCCGCGCACCACTTCGGTGCCCTGAAATAAGCAGTTTTGACGCTCCAGCAAAGGGGTGGATGCATCAAGGATCAGGTTTGCTTGCTTGAAAACCGCCTCCGCCTCACCAGTGAGGGCCGCTTCTCGAACACCAAGCTCCGCCACTTCCACCAGCCGTGCATCTGCAGGCACCCGATCACCTGCTTCAAGGCGAATCAAATCACCCAGCACCAATTCCTCACTGGGCAAACGCTGCCACTCGGCATTGCGGCGCACCTGCACCATGGGTTGGGCCATGTTTCTAAGGGCAAGCAATGCCTGTTGCGCTTTGCTTTCCTGCAAATAACCGAGCAGCCCATTGAGGCCAACTATCACCAAGATCGCAATTGCATCTTTGGGAAAAACGCCCTTGTGCAAAGCCACCGCTGCAGACACCGCAGCCACAGCCAGCAGCATCAAAAGCATCACATTGCTGAACTGATCCCAAAGGATCTGCAAAGTGCTGCGCCCCTTGGCAAGTTCCAAGCGATTGGGCCCAGCATCAGCAAAACGGCGGGCCGCCTCGGCAGTGCTAAGCCCGCTACTGGAGCTACCGAGCTCCTGAAAACACTGTTCAGGGGTGAGACTGTGGCTGCTTAAGCTTTGGGGGCGAGACAAAACAAATTTGCGCTTCTCCTCCACAATAGTGAACGCCAAATTCCTTTCAGTGCTTGCTCACTGGCGCGATCGTTTAACGGTGCCCCAATTCACCGTAATAACGGGCTTAATTGTGATTGTGATTGGAACATTTCTACTGGCATCACCTTGGTGTTCCAGTGATGAAGTGGGCCTATGGCAGGCTTTATTCACTGTAACTTCGGCGATAACAGTTACAGGCTTATCAATAATAGTTGTGGATCGTGATCTCACCTTAATTGGCCAAATTGTATTGGCGGGTTTAATTCTTACTGGCGGCCTAGGTTTAATGGCCATAACAACTTTTTTGCAGGGTTTTGTGCAAGGCCGTTCAGGTCTAAGGCAGCGTTTAGATAAAGGTCGCGCCTTGGATGAATTTGGCGTTGGTGGCATCGGCCCCACCTTTAAGGGAATTTTGATCTGCGCTGCATGGGTGATGGGTTTGGGTGCTGCGGTGCTTTATTTCTTTGGTTTTAATGATATCCAAAATCCAGCCGCCCGCCTATGGGCATCAATATTTCATGTGATTAGCGCCTATAACAATGCAGGCTTTGGCCTATGGGCTAAAAATCTTGAAGCCTACCGAGATAACACTGTAGTGAATATTGTGATCGCTTTGATGATTGTAATCGGAGGTATTGGCTGGTGGGTTAGCAACGACATCTGGGTAAACCGCAAGCGGTTTTCAAGCCATAGGCACTTGAGTTTGCACACCCGTTTAGTGCTGCGCACCACAGTTGCTTTAATAATTTTGGGCTGCTTAGGCTTGATCTTTACCGAACACTTTGGCCTAGAGGCTGGAGCCATTTCAAATTTTTCATTTTTACAAAAGATTCAAATAAGTTTATTTCTATCAATCACCACTCGCACAGCTGGCTTTAACACAATTCCATTATCTGCCGAAACAATCACCGATGCCGGGCTGCTATTAATGATTGTTTTAATGTTTATTGGTGCCAGCCCAGGAGGCACAGGTGGCGGCATTAAAACCACTACTTTTGCCATTTTAATGGCCACTACCCGCTCCACACTTCAAGGTAGAGAAAATGTGTTAATCCATCGCCGCTTGATACCAGATCGCACGGTATTTAGGGCAGTGGGTGCAACAATAGCCTCATTATTATTTGTAGTGATGATGGCATTATTATTGGGTATTGCCCCAACATCTATGGGGCTCCCGGGACACCAGAATTATAGTTTTATCGAAAAGCTTTTTACCTGTGTTTCCGCCTTCGGCACGGTTGGTTTAGATCTTGGTGTAACGGCAAATTTAAGCCGCTGGGGCCAGCTGGTGCTGATGGTTGGCATGTTTGTTGGCAGAATTGGCATTCTGCTTTTGCTAACTGCCATCTACGGCAGCCAAGCTGAAAGCAGGGTGGGTTACCCCAAAGAAGATCTTTATGTGTGAGCTTTTAGAGTAGATATATGAAAGCTCAATCTTCAAAAATGGGTACTTGGTGGCAGTGGAGCGCAAGCGGCGAGCCTGGGGCCTTTGCTGTGGTGGGTGTGGGACGGTTTGGTTCCTCCGTTTGCGCTGAACTGCTGCGCTCAGGTGCAGAGGTTTTAGCCATTGATTCAAGCCAAAAGGCAATCGATGAATTGCGTCAGCTCGATGCCTCGATCGAAAGCCGCGTGGTTGATTGCACCGATGAGGAAGCCATGAGAGCTGCGGGAGTGCTTGAACTAGCAACGGTTGTTGTTGCCATTAGCGAACCAATAGAAGCAAGTATTACTGCCACTTTGATCTGTAAAGACTCCCCTGGCACAAAGGTAAAACAAGTGATCGCCCGCGCCACCAGTGATCTACACCAAAAAATGTTGGAGCGAGTTGGTGCAGATCGTGTTGTTTTTCCATCGAAAATGCAAGGCAGGCGCCTAGGAATGGAACTGGTGAGGCCAAACCTGCTAGAGCAACTCAGGCTCGACGATCGCAACAGCATTGAAGAAATTAAAATTCCAAACGTTTTTGTTGGTAAATCCCTGCGGGAAATAAATATGCGCAAGCATTACAATGTAAACGTGCTGGCTGCAGGGCCCACTGGTAATTTATTAGTTAATCCACCCGCTTCCCACATTTTAGAGGCGAATGAATTGCTTGTGGTGATGGGCTCAAACGAAGCCTTAAGGGCTTTACCAGGCAGTTAGTTAATTAGTTAGTTAGTTATTAATCCAAACCCACTAAGGCACTGGAAAGTTGCCAAACCCTTTCTGCCGTAGCGGAATCAGTAACTTTATTTGATAATTCCTGCTCAAATTGAAGCCGATCTTTTTTTTGCCTATTGCCCCAACTCCAATGAACACCTGAGGCGCTGAAATCTAAACCTGTCACCACCTTTGCCACCCGTTCACCAGCCAGCTCTTGGCTTACATAACCACCGGTGATATTTTTCTGAAACCATGGAAATATTCGCTGAAACGCAGGGAAGCTATGGCGAAATAAGGGGCTATCAGCAACGCAACCTGGATAGAGGGAGCTAAAGGTAATGCCAGTGGTTTGATGGAAACGCCTATGCAATTCCAAGCTGGTGATCATGTTGCACAATTTACTATCTTTATAGGCCTTGCCTGGCTTAAATTCCTTACCGCTTGCCATGGTGATCGGATCCTTAAAGCCCTGCTCAAAACCACTTAGATCACCCAAATCAGCAGGGGCAGGAATTGGTATCTTGCCTCCAAGCTCACTGGAATTAGCAGTAACTGTGCCGAGGGTTACCACACGGCGATCGGCTAATGAATGCTTAGCTAAATCCTCTAGCAATAAGCGAGTAAGAAAAAAATGACCCAAATGGTTGGTGGCCATTGTTAATTCATAACCCTGGGCGCTCCATTCCGGCTGCTTCAATAGTGGCTTATAAACAGCTGCATTAATAACAAGAGCACTAAGGGGTCTATCTAATGCCCGAAAAGCTTGAACAAATTCCCTAACTTTATCTAGATCAGCTAATTCCAGTGGCAGGTGGATAAGCCGCCTAGCAGGCAAACCCAAAGCCGCTGCTGACACCTGAGCTTTTGTTGTATCCCTAACGGCCATAACAACCGTGAAGCCATGCTCAAGCAAAGCTCTTGTTGCCCATAGGCCCACCCCAGATGAGGCACCGGTAACAATGGCTAGCCGGTCATCGGAATTGGCGGCAGCGGTGCTAGTCATTAAAAAAGGTAATTAAGAAAATTCAGGGGGCCGGCGACCAAACAATGCGGCGACGGTTAGGGGCAATCCATTGTTGTTCCTGCTGAAACACCACCTGTTGGCCATCACTGGAAAAGAGCCGATCGAGTTGCACCTGTTGTTTTTGCAAGCGATCAAGCTGCAGCTGTAAAACAGCTTGGATTTCGCCGTGGCGGTCTAGGCGGTGCTGATGGGCAAGGGCCAGTTTGGCCAAGGTAACAACCGCCAGCAAAATACCTGCTGTTTTTAAAAACAGCCCCAAGCTGGCGAACATCAGCTCTTCCCTCGCAATCGAAGCGCTGGAGGGGAGCACAACTGGAGCAGCCTGATCAGCCAGGGGGCGCAAATGGGAGCCGGAACGCACCTAAAAAATCCACACCCCCGCTTTTAGCAACTGAATCAAGACCTGTAAAGGCTTACGCAGAGGCGCATGGCGAGCACCGCACCGTGCAGGGCCACAATTAAGGCGATGTAGATCTCGGCCTGGGAAACAGCAGTAACCACGGAGCTCCAGCAAACCACTCCATTCTTGCCTAATCAATTGCCAAAAGGTTGGCCCCGTAACAGCTCTTAGCGCCATTGGTGCCATAAAATCCTTTCATGTAAAGCTTTTCTGCCTTGAGCATCACCGCCTGGAGGCGCCTGCAACGGGCTGGCCATAGCGCCCCAGGGCCCGAATACCTTGCTTTGAACAGCTTGAAGCAAAAGCTATTGAGGCTTGGCTCCATGGTGGAGGAATCCGCTGTGCTAGCTCGATCTGTGCTTGCTGTTGCCGATATGGAGGCGGCGCCTCAAATACGCCGAGGTGATGATCAAATCGATATTCTCTACCATGAACTTGAAAATAATTGCACTCAATTATTAACAGCCAAAGTTCTTCCGCAGCAACAGGTAAGGGAGGTTTTGAGCTATATCCATTGTGTGCGCGACCTTGAACGTATTGGTGATTACTGCAAAGAATTAGCTGAATTGGGTGAAAGATTGCTTCCTTCCCAACCACTACCGCAGCGGGATGCCATTCTTACGATGCTTGATCGCTGCCGCTCCCTGTTGGCCCTAGCCCTTGATTGCGTAAGCGAGGATGATGGCAGCGCAGGGGCCAGGTTGCAGAATTTTGATGATTTGGTTGATTCTGATTACGCGCTGTTGCTCGAGCAATTAATGGATCCAGTGCCAACAACTGCAGCCAGCTTTGAAGCATCACTATTACTGGTTTTAGTGCTGAGATGTATTGAAAGAATGGCAGACCATGCCGTTAATGTGAGCCAAAGGGTGGCGAGGGTAAGCGCATGAATGAAACAACTAGTTTAGAGATCCCGGCGATACAAATAGAAAAACTTGATCTAAGCAGCCTTGAATCCATTTGGAATCTACCGGTGGCTGATCTCTTGAAGCTAGAAGCAAAACTATGCCTCAACCTTAAATGGCCCACCCGTGAAGATGACCCAAGGGAACTTAGTGAAATACCTGAATGCAGGCTTTGGAGCCTGAGGGCAGATGCCCTTTGCCCATGGCTACCACTAATACTTGAACGCAGTAGCGGCCAACTCAGCAGACACATAGCCATGCTTATACCCCATAGTTTCAGCAAAACAGAGGGCATAAAATTCAATGATGATGCCCTAAGCCTTTGGGTGAGTCATCGTTTATTTCTATTGGATCACTGGAGCCAGATGCATGGCTATTTGATCAGGCCAAATCTGAGTAGAATGGTTGAAGTTATAGGTTACGAACTAGATCAAAGTTTTTGGCCAGAAAATACTTAACAATCAACTATCTATTGTTTTTAGTACAAACTTGCCTTTCAGGTGTCATCATAACGTCCACCAGAAGCGGACCCTTCGGGCCCACTTGACCGGCCAAAGAACTTATAGCTGCCAAACTAATTCCCGTGTACCTCACATTGTAAGCATCGGAAAGGCAATTGCAGAAAGAAACTTGATTCGTAATTCCTTTGCTCTTTCCAGACAGACAACCTTTTGTAAAACCCTCCTTAAATGATGCTCTCAACTGAGCATCGTTAGCAGAACTTGCTTGCTGAGCAAGTGCCTGACCAGAGGATATCAACAAAGCAGCCAAAAGAAATGAGATGGGATCAAAATGATTTGTCGCCATGATTTCGTCTCCCAAAAAACTAATAACGCTTGCTTACGCATGTTAACATAACAATAACGGCTTTGGTTAAAATGGCCCTACCTAGTTCAATCCTGAATAGTCAGGTCTTACTAGTACCCGAAGTAAAGCTTTTACTACGACCTGTCCCAAAAGTAGCTTCAACAGTTCTCAAACGTATTGCAGTTATTGCAGATGGTAGAGTCCCCCCCGAACAAGCATCTCCATTCGAAACCCGACCCGCATTAGCTATTCACAATCCGGATCTCCACAGTCTCACAACACTTGCAAACGCCACAATTGATTTAGCTCACGAAGCCCTTTATTCCCAAGAATGGATAAGGCTGGCTGTTACAAGGAATCCGGCCGAAAGACTTTTATCATTTTGGCATGACAAACTTCACTTAATGGAGCCGGCCTATAAACCTCTTAATTCCTCAGTTCAGCTATCACTTAAGCAATCAACCGAACAGAGCTGCAGCTTCAGAGATTTCCTCATATTCTTAAATTCAAATTGGGAACCATTAAAACAAGATGGGCATTTAATACCACAATTTGAATCCCTGGAGCCAGACTGTGTTTCTTATACCCATTTTCTAGATAGAAATGATCTCGTTAAGCAGCTTCCCATCCTACTTCAAAAAAATATAACCTCTAGCAAGCTTCAGTTGATAAAGATAGAATTAGCAAATTATAATCAACTTTATCGTCAACGGCTCGGCAAGAGTTGGATGGAGGCATATTCAGAAGAAGGATTATCCCTGATTAGAAATTACTATACATTAGACCTTCAACATTTTAATTATCAATTACCAAGCAGGAAAGGATCACTTGTTAAGCCTTTAGCCTTAAGCAGCATAGAGGCATTGGTTGATCCTCTTCAGCAAATAAGAGACCGCAATAATCAAATTTCATGTTTTCAGGCAGAAATATTAAACCTTAAGAAGCAATTAGCTGAATTCTTAAACGAGCAAACTTCTCCAAAGCTTCCCTCGATTTCAGAACCCCAAGGAACTTGGGAAGAGCATAACAAGCCTGAAAGTGGATTCAATGAGCTTTATGAATTATTAAATTCCTCAAATTTTGAAGATGTAATTTTATTATCATCAGATTCAAAATACGACCAATCCAAAGGTGAGTTGTTTTATTTATTAGGTGTTGCTAATCACTTATTAGGCAATCATGATGCATCCCTATCTAATTTTAACACTGCTATAGAGAAGGAATTTATTACTCCATTTATTTATTTCAATATGGGGAATGCCTTGAGGGGAGCTCAACGACCTCTTGAGGGCTTAGAAGCTTATCGGCAAGCTTTAAAGATGTTTCCTGGATTCTCTGAGTGTAGGCATAATATATGCCTTGGCTTGATCGAAACTGGAAATATTGAGGAGGCAGAACTTGAATTAAGAAAATTACTAAGAGATCATCCCAGTTATTATCAAGCTTCATTTTGTTTAGGTAATCTATTACGAGATCACAAAAGGATTCCTGAAGCGGTGG
The DNA here is from genome assembly GCF_024345595.1 of Synechococcus lacustris Maggiore-St4-Slac. Lineage (NCBI taxonomy): Bacteria > Bacillati > Cyanobacteriota > Cyanophyceae > Synechococcales > Synechococcaceae > Synechococcus > Synechococcus lacustris. Next base: position 62,277 of record NZ_JAGQBK010000005.1, read on the forward strand.
AAGCATTCAGATTATGCTTACAATTTGCCCCTTGTTACGCAGATGCTTGGAATAATATGGGTTTAGCCTTAGCAAGTCTTGGTAAAACAGAAGAGGCAATTTCTAGCTATCGACATGCACTATCAATTGATGCAAACTTTAGACCCTCTCGTCAAAATCTCGCGCAAGCGTTGGTTAGAGATAAGGCTCACAGCGAAGCACTCAATGAATTTGAAAAACTTGCCAATCTTCAATTAAATGAGCAGGACTCAATCATTGCTTTACAAGGAAGAATTAATTGCCTACTTGAATTAGATCGATATGAAGATGCTCTAGCCTTAGCAAACAATAGTTCGGAAGACAATCGTTTAGTGCTTATGGCAAGACTTCATGTATTGCCTATTTTATATCACGATGAAGAACAACTTGAAGCAATTCGTCAACGATACTTGCAAGACTTAACAGATCTTTATCTTTTACTCGAATCACTAGATCAAACAGATCCTTCCTGGCCTTTTTTATATGCCCATGCATGGAGCCTAACTAATTTTTACCTGGCCTACCAAATGGGAAATGATAGATGTTTTCAAGAGCTCTATGCTGGCATTCTTGATCGCATATTGCGTCCCAAATTAAACCAATTTATGCAAAAAATTCCTTATATTGACCACAAGGATGGTAGTCCCATAAAAATTGGTATTATCTCCCCTCACTTGAAAAATCATAACGGCGTAATTTGGGCTTTAGGTTGGCTAGATGAAATTGCGAATACAACTAGTTTTAAAATTTTTTGCTACAACATAGGAGAAGAAGAAGATTATGGAACATGGCGCTTTGCAAACCTGGGAATTTATAGACATCTCCACTTAAATCCTTTTAATCCCGAATTACAATTGCGACAAATTATTGATGACAAGCTCGACTTACTTATTTTTACAGACATTGGCATGCATCCAGCAAGTAAAATTACTTCAGTGCTCCAATTAGCCACAGTTCAAGCCCAAGGATGGGGTCATCCAATAACAAGTGGATCCCTCACTATGAAATATTTTTTTGGCTCCGCGGGCATGGATCCGGAAGAAAATAAAGCTCATTACTCAGAGCAACTTATTCGCCTGCCTGGAATTGGATTAAATTATGAAACTCCTATTGCATTACATGATGGCTCAATTTTATATGAAAAATTAAACCTACCCACAAATCGCCCTTTGATTCTCTCGCTTCAAAGCACTTTTAAATATGTTCCCCGAAATGATTGGACATTTGCACAAATTGCTTATCTCAATAAAAATGCTTTAATCTTGTTAGTAGGACATATGGGTAATGGAAGTATTGTTGAGCGATTAATTAATAGACTAAGGCCTCACTTTGAGGACCGGGGATTAGTTATCGAAGAGCATCTACAAGTATTACCAAGGCTGGATCATGGAGATTTCATGGGGTTATTTTCAATTGCACACCACACAATTGATACGATTGATTGGAATGGCGGTAATAGCAGCTTGCAGGCATTTTCGTTAAATTGCCCAGTTATTACTATGCCTACAGAATTCATGCGAGGACGGCACACAATAGCAATGCTTTTGGAATTAGATTTACCTGAACTTATCGCAAAAGACCGTGATTCATATGTTAGTTTATCCACGAAATTACTCAATGATAAAAAACTCTACAACAAAATCAAGGAAAAGATAAATTCTCGTAAAAGCATCCTTTTTAATGACAAAAGAAGTCCAAAAGAGTTGAAAGCACTAATTGAAGCTGAGTTCCTTACCTAACAAATCCAAAAAAATTAATTTTTTATTTACGACACAACTCACTGCGATCTTCAGATTGGGTGGAGAAGGGGCCACAGCTAACCCACTTAACCAAACCAATTTCAAGATCAGTGAATGCAACTAATGCTCCGAGCAATAAAAATACTGCAAGAACAACTTTTAGGCTGGTTTGGTTCATGGGTAAAAGAATAGCATCAGCGCCCTTCTCGCGCTATCTATGGCTAAAAAGAACGTAAGTAAACGCAGCATTAAGGCGAGTTTAGCTGGAGCTACCCGCTGCAAGCGCGCTGCCGACCAGCGGGCGCCAACAGCTGCAGATAAGCCCAATAAAAGGGCTGCAGACAAATCGCCGCGTCCTGCAAGCACAAACAACAACCCGGCTGCAGTGGAAGCGCAAAGCACCGCAAAGGTACTGAGCCGTATCGCCAAATGAATGGGCAATCGCAGGGCATTCACCATTATCGGAACCATCACTAATCCACCGCCCAACCCGATTAAGCCACCGGCCATACCTGCCACTGCACCCACCAGTAATAAACCAACTATTGGTTGAGCTCCATGGCAATCAAGCCCATTTGAGTTTGAATCTCCAGCTTTTATAAGTAGAGCTAACACTCCATACATCAGAGCTTGAGCTGCCAATAATTGCCACGGCTGCAGCACACCACTGAGGCGCCCAAACAACACTCCAAAAACAAGGGCGCCCGATCCAATTGCCATAGCTGATGGCCAGGGCAGCAAACCTCGCCGCAGATGGGCCCAGCTGCCACCGGCAGTTGTTGGCACAATCGCCAAGGTGCTAGTGGCAAGGGCCTGATGGGGGCTTAAACCCAACCACAACAAAAGTGGTGAAAACACCAAACCACCGCCGATGCCAAGCAAGCCAGCCAATAAACCAGCCAAAATTCCCAGTGGCAGCAAAATCAACAACTGGAGCATTTCCCTAGGCCGAGTTCTGCTGCCCCCCCAGCCTCGCTGATTGCTGGTACCCAATGGGCCTTAATGCCCAGCTTGATCGCCCCTGGGGAACAGCAGATGGCACTTGATCTTTGGATGTTGGATCAAGTTGATATGAACCAAAATAAATTGCATGGCCTTGGTGTTGAGGCCTTAGTACGTTTTTATCGCTGGCAAGAAACCTGCCTGTCGATTGGGCGCCATCAAGTTTGGCCAAGCTCAAAATGCGCCATAGAAGTGGTGCAGCGCCCCAGCGGTGGCAGCTCTGTTTTACATGGATCAGATCTCTGTTACGCAATTGCCCTTGCCCGCCCACCCCGGGGCCGGCGCCTTAGTTACGAATGCCTAAACCAATGGCTAAGCCAAGCGTTGCAGCAATTGGGGCAAGAGCTGAACCATGGCGAGCAAAACCAAAGCGCAAATCCAGGCCATTGTTTTGCCAATGCCACCGCCGCTGATTTGATAGATCAAGGCGGCAATAAAAGAATTGGCAGCGCCCAGTTATGGCGTAGGGGCAGCCTGCTGCAACACGGTTCAATCCAGTTGCGACCCCAAAAACAACTTTGGCAGCAGCTCTTTCAGCAAGAACCGCCGCCACCACTACCAGAAACAATTACAAGTGAGGCCCTAGAGGCGGCTTTATTGGAGCAGGCCCAGGGCTGGCTATTTAGAAATCAACCCCTAGCGCTGCCCTGGCCTGAGGCTGCCCTCACCTCAGGTAGTGCGGCCACGCTCTCGGCGATCGGTGCAAGCGACAACCCCAATGGGTAGCCACCCTGGCGGCGGGCCTGTTCCAACAACTGTTGGGGCAAGCGCAGCGATAAGCGACGCAATACAGCCTCAGATAAATCCGACCTTTCAAGGGTGGCGGTTGGTAAACCAGCTGGGCTTAAAACCAACAACCTCCCCTGGGCACTTTTTTCTAATGCGAGCACCGCCTGCCACAGGGGGGCATTTTCAGCGATGGAGGCAAGCTCTGCCAAAGGTTTTTGATGGTCGCCCAAGCGTTCCTGATCCCATCTTTGTACTGGAATTGCCTTGAGGGGTTCGTCATCGATATAACCCTGCCAACGACCAGCTTCGCAAAGTAAAACCCAATCGGGCCTAGGCGAATCATTGGCTAAACGCATCTCACTCAGCTTGCGCAAACTGGCAGCTGGCTCCAGCACCCGCAAGCGCCTACCGGCTGCATCCTTCACCTGCAATTGCTGCAGTGCCCGTTGCAAAGCAAGCAGCTGCAATTGATTACGGGAAGCGCCAAGGCCAAACCAACCCAACAACATGAGCCAAATGCTGGCAAAGGAACCACCCTTGAAAAACAAATAGGCGCCAGCCAAAATTGCTGTCCATGCCAATATTTGCCCGGAAAAAGTGGCAATGCGCACGCCCTTTTCCCTACTGCCGCTGAATTGCCACACGAGCGCCTTAATGATTTGGCCGCCATCAAGGGGTAAACCAGGCAAAAGGTTGAATAAAGCCAACACCAAATTGAGCTGGGCCAATTCCTCAGCTATTTGGGCCGCCACTGGTAATGGTTGGAGGCCATGGCTTAGGGGATGGATACTCAGAAACAGCAATAGGGCGAGCGCAAGGCTCACCAGAGGCCCCGCGGCCGCCACGGCAAAGGCACCCATGGGCGTTGGTGGGTCGCGTTCAACACTGGCAACGCCGCCAAGCATGAAGAGGGTGATGCTGTTCACCTTCACCCCCAGCTGCAGGGCCACCAGGGAATGGCCCAATTCATGGAGCAGCACCGAGATAAACAAAAGCAAGGCGGTGCAAAAACCAGCAATCAAATTGCCAGCGAACTGTTGCTGAAAAAGCAGTGAGGCCAAAGCCAACACCACCAACCAACTGGGATGGATATGGATGGGAATTCCGGCCAAGCGGAATAAACGCCAGCCTTGGGCTCTAATCACCTGGCGCAGCTTGCGTGGTATCTCGCCATCCTAGAAACCTAGGGATGGCAGCTATGAAACTAAAAATTTGTGGTTTAACCAGCCCAGCCCAGGCGGCGGCAGTGGCAGAGATGGGTGTTGATGCCTTAGGGGTGATTGCAGCTACAAATTCTGCCCGTTTCTTACCAGCGGCTAAACGATTGGAGCTATGGGGAGCGGTAGCCACAGCAAACCCTTCGGTGTTGAGGGTTTTGGTGCTGGTAAATCCCAGCAACGATCAACTTGATGAACTCAGGCCAGAGGCGGGGCACCAATGCCTGCAATTGCACGGCGATGAATCGGTTGAGCGTTGCGCTGAATTACAAAACGAGCTGAAACTACCAATTTGGAAAGCGCTGCGCTTGCGCTCCAGCGCTGATTTAAATCAAATCGGTGCTTACGCAAACGTTGTTGAAAAAATACTTTTGGAACCCCATGTGCCCGATCAATATGGTGGCACTGGCCATAGCTTGCCCCTGAACTGGCTGGCTGGGTTTAAGCCCCCATGCCCCTGGTGGTTAGCTGGGGGCATGGGGGCAAGCAATGTAGAAAATGCCCTCAAAGATCTTGAGGGCATTGGTTCAAAACCCTATGGCATTGATGCCTCAAGTTCCGTTGAGAACTCTCCCGGCAATAAAAATATTGAAAAAGTAAAAATATTGCTTGATATAATTAAAAAATTAGCCTAATACCGATTCCTGTTGTTTTACCAGTTCAAAAAACTCAGCCTTTAAGCTTGGATCATGGCGAAAATCGCCCCTCACAATTGAATTGACCATGCTTGTTTGTGGTTCCTTTACGCCGCGCCATTTCATGCAGTAGTGCTGAGCCTTCACAAGGATTGCTAAACCTTGGGGTTTACAGAGGCGCTCGATTTCATCGGCAAGGATCATCACCGCTTCCTCTTGAATGTGGGGTCTTGAAAACACCCAATCAACAACACGAGCAAATTTGCTGAGTCCGATAACTCTTTCACCCGGTTTTATGCCGATCCAGCAGTTGCCTAAAATCGGAACCAGGTGATGGGAGCAGGCGGAACGAACGCTGATTGGTCCCACTGTATAAATCTCATCAAGCTGCTTCACATTTGGGAAGCTGGCTATTTTAGGTTGCTGATGATATCTACCTTTGAATACCTCGTGCAAATACATCTTTGCCACACGCTCTGCCGTTTCTTGCGTGTTGTGGTCGTTTTCGATGTCGATCAGTAGGCTAACCAACAAATCCCTAACCCTATCGGCCACCTCCTTTTGGAGCAGATCTAATTCACCCTCTAACAGGTAATCAGCAACATTATCGTTTGCAAGGTAGGGCACACCAGCAGCATCGAGGCGGGCCCGAATGATTTCGCTAATCGTGCGGGGAAGCACTGATATTGAGGTGGATGAAGCATTGCTAATCCCAAGGGATGAGCCGTTAGTAAGAATTGGGCTTAGGTCGTTTAGGGCTGTCATGGAACTCAAAAGGCGCCGGAGGCGGGCATGAGGGTTAAATCTTCCAGCAGGAGCTGGGGTGGGGTTTGAGCCATTTGAAGCAAGGTATTTGCCACCATTTCTTGGGTGAGCATTGCCTGGCGATCAAAGGCGGCCTGAACGGTAGGACTATCCCAAAGCGGAGTGTTCACTGAACCAAGCGTAAGCGTGGATACCCTTATGCCGTGGCTGCCCTCCTCTTCAGCCAAACAGCGGCTGAAGGCCGCTAACGCTGCCTTAGTGGTGCTATAGGCACCCCATCCGGCAAATGTTTTACGGGCGGCATGGCTACTGATGTTGATGATCAAGCCACCGCCTTGGGCCCTAAGGCCAGGGAGCAGGGCATTGCAAAGTTGAAAAACACTGGTGAGGTTCAGTTGCAACAACCATTGCCACTGTTCCAAACTGGTGCCAGCTAATGGTGCGGTGAGGGCAGCGCCAGCATTGTTGATCAGCACTGAAGGTATCCCCCCGGCGCCTATCAATTGCTGTAAACCAGGATTTACCTGTTGAGGATCAGTTAAATCAACGCAGGCAGAAAAAACATCAACTTCAGCTGAGCGGCAATCTTGAGAAACAGCTTCAAGCTCCGCCTCGGAGCGGGCCATCAACTGCAGATTCCAACCAGCAGCGGCAAATGTTTTGGCAGTGGTGGCACCAATGCCCCGGGAGGCCCCAGTAATGAGGGCAGTTTTCTGCAAGTGATCACAAGCAGGGAGGGAAGGTTGCAACCAAAAGTTGAAACCTAAAGAAATTCTAAGCCTTTATGGCGTCGATTGCGTGCTCGGCTGAATCCTCAAGAACCCTGCCGATGGCCCGATATTTTGCGTAGCGCTGCTCAAGCAATAGCTCTGGTTCCAGGCTAAATAACGCTTCCAGCTCCTCTAGCAAAGCCAACCGCAGTGTTTCCGCCGCCTGCAAGGGAGCCCAATGGTTTCCCCCTGAGGGTTCCGGCAAGATGCGATCAACAATGCCCAGCTGACTCAAGTCGCGGGCGGTGATTTTAAGGGCCTCAGCGGCGGTAGAGGCTTTGGCGGCATCACGCCAAAGGATTGAGGCACAGGCCTCTGGGCTGGCAACGGTGTAAACGGAATGTTCAAACATCATTAGGCGATCTGCCACACCAATCCCCAAGGCCCCGCCAGAGCCGCCCTCGCCAATCACCGTGGCAATTACAGGCACGCGCAAACCAAACATCTCGCGCAAGTTCACTGCAATTGCTTCCCCTTGACCCAATTCCTCCGCCTTGAGGCCTGCATAGGCCCCTGGGGTATCGATAAAGCAGATAACTGGCAGATTGAAGCGATCGGCATGGCGCATCAACCTCAGCGCTTTGCGATAGCCGCCGGGGGATGCCATCCCAAAATTACGTGCCACATTTTCTTTCGTATCACGACCCTTTTGATGGCCAAGGAACATCACCGGCTGTTCGCCAAGTTGGCCTAAACCGCCAACTAGGGCCTGATCATCTGAACCGCAACGGTCACCGTGGAGTTCGATCCATTTTTCACTAATTACTTGGATGTAATCGAGGCAACTGGGCCGATGGGGATGGCGGGCCACCTGGATTTTTTGGGCTGGCGTGAGGGAGCCAAAGATGTCTTGACGGCGGCGGGCAGCCAGGGTTTCAAGCTGCAGCAATTGCTGGCTTACATCCACCTCTGAATCGCGGGCTAACTGGCGAATTTGATCAATCTGTTCCTCCAAATCCACCAAGGGCTTCTCAAAATCCAGGAGGAAACGACGCACAGCCATGGTCTTCAAGCTGCAATTGGCAGGGGTGAAATTGATGCTGCATCCAATCCCAATACAGAAAATCCGTGGCGGATTGATGCTGCACCTATCTGTTCCATCGCCTCGAGGGTGATGTTGTTGCGGCCCCAGCTGAAATTAGTATGCCAATCTTCAAATTCAAGCAGCATTGCCTCAGCAAAACAGGCAAACAACTGGCGACGCGGGTTAGCCATTTCTGCCATTTCCATCATTTGCCAGCCAATATCTCGGGCAAATTCAACAATCCCACCCTTCAGCACATTCACATGGGGGGAGTTAACCTTGCCATCCAAATTTTTTGGGTAGCCGCCATCAATCATCAAACAAGGCTTTCGCAAACTGGCTGAATCGATCGTGAGGGTTTGGGGCAGAGAAGCAACCCACACCACCACATCAGCCTCAGGCAGTGCCTCCTCCAGGGAAAGAACTTCACCGCCGCCGAGTTCCGTGCGCAGGTCGTTGAGCCTTTGCTGCTGGCGGGCCACCAAAAGCAAATCAGCCACACCGCTGCGGCGGCTCAACCAACGGCAAACCGCACTGCCGATATCGCCGGTGGCACCCACCACAGCCACCCGCGCTTTTGCTAGATCGATGCCCATCAAAGGGGCATTTTGTTCTACCTGGCGGCAGATAACCCAGGCGGTGTGGGTGTTACCGGTGGTGAAACGCTCCCACTGCAGAAGGGTGGATCGAATTTGTTGAAATTTAGCAAGGTTGAAATTCTCAAAAATAATTGAGGTAAATCCACCTAACGCGGTGATATTGATACCTCTTTTTTGAGCCAATTCCATAGCGTTTTGTACCTTGCGCGTGGCCGTTTTAAAACGGCTGAGCATTTCAGGCACAAAGCAAGAATCTATGTAGGTGCCTTGGATTGTTTTACCGGTATTACTTGTTACTTCAAATGTTTCAAGCAGCTGGGGCGGTGCGCTGCACCAAATATCAAGTTCCCCATCGGCAAGGTCTTCAAAGCCCAGGTCGCGGGCCTTGAGGCGTGCCTCACTGAAACTGCTTGAGTGACCGATCAAACCAAACATGTTCTATTCCCTTTGCCCACCAGCACAGGGTGCGGGCATTGAATTGATCAATAGTGTCCCACGACACCAAGAGGCAGAAAGCAACACCTAGGACACAAGGGCCGCTGCACTCATGCGGGCCAGATCGCGGGGGCTAAAACCGATCTCCATCAAGGCTTCTTGGTAAGCGATCAAGAAATCCTCAATCAAACTTTCCTTTTCCATGTGAAGTTCGGCTGCATCGTTTGCAACCTGCTCCAACATGCGGCGAATGATCGGCAGGTTTGTGCGATTTGCCTGCTCGATTTCACTGCGGCTGGATTCAAAATTTGCCTTCAGCCATTCCTGGCCATAGTTGAGATGGGTGTATTCATCCTTCACCACCCCTTCGGTTATTTTGCGCGCAAATGGGTCGGCCACTGGGATATAGATGTGATAAGCGGCAATGGCAAATGCTTCAATCATCAGGGCCTGGATCACCAGGCAGGTAACAACCTGATTTGCCGCCAAGGCTTGCTTGAAGTTGTTGTGTAATGGCGCAAAAAACGTTTTAGCAAAGGCCATGTCTGCCTCAACCCCCAAATTTTTACCGCAGGCTTGAAAACCCTTCATGTGCTTGAGCTCCATGCGGGCCAACTGAGCCAATTCCTCAACCTGGGTGGGTATCAAGCTGCCTAAGGAGATGTAGTTGTCGTGGGCTTCCTGCTCACCTTCGATAACGATCGCGTTTATGCGGCTGTAGGCGGATTTGTATGCCTCGCTGCTGAAATCAGGCAAGCCATCTGCAATAGAGGGAACCAGCACGGAGCTTGCCATTACGGCTTAGTAGCAAAGGTATGACGCTGCACTGTACTTAGCTCCGAGGGTAATTGGGGCCACCTGCTTTGAACGAGGCTTTGGAAAAGCTCACACCAGCCCTCTACCAACCCCCTTAACAGCAATTCGCCCTCCCCAGCGCTAGCCCCATTGGGATTGCCCACCACGCCGTTGGCGCTGATGCAACGGGTTTGCCAGGCGGTGGGAACTGGCCCCTCCAGGGAAAGGCCCTGGGGCGGCTGCGGCAGGGGTTCAGGGGCGGGCAAGGGGCCCACCAGATGGGGAAAGAGGGCAAGCATCAAGCTGGTTTCAAGCCTGCCCCCATGGAGCCCTTGGCTGCGTTCAGGCTCGGGAATAATTTCCAACACCCCTTGGGGACCGCTCCAGAGGAACCAAGGCAAAAGTGCCAACTGGGGCAGCTGCTGCTGGATTTCACGGGCAGCCACCTGGAGCAAAGCAATTTGACCGCCATGGCCATTAAAAAAAACCAAGCGTTGAAAACCAGCGCTTGCTGCCATAGCAGCCAAGGCCTTGAGCTGGGCCAGCAGCGTTTCCGCACTTAAGGAAACGGTTCCAGGGAAACCCAGGTGCTCCGGGGAAAAGCCATAACTCAAGGTTGGTAACCGCCAAATCGGCAAATCGGCTGGTAGCGCAGCCAGCACTCGATCAATTACCGCCTCAGCAAACAAGGCATCGGTGCCAAGGGGCAGATGGGGGCCGTGTTGTTCCACAGCCCCAATCGGCAAAACCAAAGTGCTGCCTACGGTCGACCCGGCCGCCTGCACCGCAGGCCAGGAAAGTTGATCAAGCTGGCGATTGCTAACCATTGGGTGTGTGGCGCTGCCTAGAGTGTGGGATCGCATTAACCCTGGATCATGGCGTCCCCCGGCAGCGACACACCCCGCACCAGCCCCGCTGCCCCCATCAGGAAGCCCCTGGCAATCCTGCATATCAGCAAAAAAGAAGAGGAGGATCGCCGCTTAAAAGAGGCTGCGGAACAAGCAGCAGTGGAAGCTAAGGCTCAAGTTGCAGCCAGCAAGGTGCAGCCCAAACCAAGCTTTGAAGGGCGCAGCACCAGCAACGATATGGAGGGCCTCACCATGGCCGATCTTCTTGGTGCTGCAGAAAAGAAACGGGAGCCTCAAGCCGTTAGCAGCAGCCGCAGGCAAGTTGATGATTTTGATTTTGATGAAGAAGCTTTCCTTGCCGCCCTAGACGAAAACGAACCGATCGGTGCCACCGGCGATGTGGTTACGGGCACCGTGATCGCCCATGAAAGTGATGGCATCTACGTAGATATCGGTGGCAAGGCTCCGGGATTTATGCCAAAAGCCGAATGTGGCCTCGGTGTAATAACCGAGCTAAAAACCCGTTTCCCCAAAGGTATTGAGGTGCAGGTACTTGTTACCCGCGAGCAAAATGCCGATGGAATGGTAACGATTAGCTGTAGGGCCCTAGCCCTGCGCCAGGCTTGGGAAAAAGTGCGCCAGTTAGAAAAAGACGGCAAGGTTGTTCAAGTGAAGCTCACAGGCTTTAACCGCGGCGGCTGCACCTGCGATCTGGAGGGGTTAAGGGGCTTTATTCCCCGCTCTCAATTAGAAGATGGCGAAAACCATGAAGCCCTTGTGGGTAAAACAATTGGGGTTGCCTTCCTTGAAGTAAATCCCGAAACACGCAAGCTGGTGCTATCAGAAAAGAAAGCTTCCACCAGCGCCAAATTTGCCAACTTAGAAGTTGGCCAGTTGGTGAGCGGCCAGGTTGTGAGCCTCAAGCCCTATGGCTTTTTTGTAGACCTTGGCGGCGTGAGTGGTTTGTTACACCAAAGCAGCATCACCGGTGGTGCCCTGCGCGATCTGCGGGAGGCATTTGAAACCGGTGAAACAATTCAGGCATTAATCATGGAATTGGATCCAGGCCGTGGTCGCATCGGCCTAAACACCGCCCTACTAGAAAATCAACCAGGTGAACTACTGGTTGATAAAGCAAAGGTGATGAAAGAAGCAGAAGACAGGGCTAACCGCGCCCGCAACATGATCCGTCAAAAGGAACAATCGGCGGGATGAATAGCCTGCCGGCGGATTGGGAGCTCGATTACTACTCCCGGCCCCTTCAAGATGCCAACGGCAAAAAACGTTGGGAATTGTTGCTGAATAGCTCCAATAACAGCTTCCGCTGGCAGCGCTTTTGCCCAGCTGAAAGCGTTAATTCCCAGTGGCTTAACCAGGCCCTCAGCGATGCCATCAGCGAAGCGAAAGCCGAGGGCATTGAAATAGCTCCACGGCTGCGTTGCTGGCGTCCATCGATGCGAACGATGGTGCAGCGGGCCGCAGAGCCCCTGGGCCTTGAGGTGATCGGCAGCCGCCGTTGCTATGGCCTAATCGAATGGATTCAAGAACGGGAGGCAGCGGTATATCCAGCCATGGAAGGCTTTTTGGTTGGTCCTTTAGCGCCACCCCCAAGCCCCATCGAGCCCTTGGCCCTGCCCCTACCGGAAGCGGTAAGGGGTGACCAATGGAGCTGGGCCAGCCTTCCAGCTGCAAGCCTGGCGGAGGCAAACCAATGGCCGATCGATTTTGCCGGCTTGATTCCCCTACCTGAGCTATCAAAAGCTGCATCGATTCCTGGCGTGAGGTTATTTAGCCCCAGCCGTGCCCTAGCCCTAGCGGGTTGGTTAAGCGGCCTTGAACCTGTGCGCTTGGAAGTTCGCGATCAACAACTAGTGCTGGAAGCAGGCATTGAGGATCGCTGGTTGGTTAGTGACCTAGCGCCAGAGGCGGCAGATGCCGCTAAGCAGGTATTGAATGAAGCCCGCAGCAATGCCGGCGGCTTGCAATTTTTGGCGGTGCAAAGCAGCGAGGCAGTGAGCAACTTTTCTGGCTTTTGGTTATTGCGAGATCTAGCCGATGGCTGAGGGCCCGTTTAACAAACCCGATAAAGGTTTCAACAACATTCCCGGCTGGACCTGGATTGGCACCTACGGCGGCTACTACCTGCAATGCAACCAACTTGAGGAATTTGAACACGGCTTTTTCACGCGCCAATGGCATGGCCGCGGCCCAGAGGAGCTCGTGGGCTATGTGAGCTCTGGGGTGAGCGTGCATCGCCCCCAACAGATCCATAGCGCCTTGGTGCTCCCAGCCCCCCAGGCCAGCCAACCGCCATGGCCGGAGGCCGATGGGTTAGTGAGCACAAAAGGAGGGCAAAGTTTGTGGGTGTGTGGTGCTGATTGCACCCCTGTGCTGCTGGCCGATGCCGCCACTGGCCGGGTAGCCGCCTGCCATGCAGGCTGGCGTGGGGTAGCGGGCGGCATCCTCAAAGAAGCAATCCAGCAAATGGAAGAAGCCGGTAGCAAACGCAAAGATTTACTAGTGGCGCTGGGACCGGCCGTAAGCGGGCCCAACTACCAAGTGGAAAGGCAGGTGAGCAGCCAATTGGGCGAAATTGAGCAGCTGCAGGCTATTGCTGCGGTGCTGCCAGATTCAAAGCCTGGCTGCGATCGCTTAGATATCCGCAGGGCTGCCTGGTGGCAACTGAAGCAACTGGGCCTTACGGAAGCGCAAATCAGCAGCTGCCCCCTCTGCACAGTGGCTGAACCAGAGTTATTCCATTCCTGGCGCCGCGATCAGGTAAAAGCAGTGCAGTGGAGCTGCATCGTGAGCTCTAGCAGCGTTGAAATGCAACGGTGAGGTTGTTTGCTGGCATCGGCCAACGGCCAAACAGTTCAAAACCATGGTGCTGGGCAAGGCTGCTCACCTCCCCAAGGCAGCGAAGCCCCCAACTTGGATCTCGCTCCTGCAAGGAGTTATCAAAAGCTTGATTACTTGGGCTTAGCGGCAAGCCAACTTCACGGAAGGGGCCATAGAGCACGAGCAAATTCCCCGGCAGTAAAAGCTGCGCCCCATGGGCGAACAGTCCCTCGGTGGCGGCCCATGGGGCGATATGGATCATGTTGATGCAAAGCAGCAAAGCTGGCTGTTCGCCAAGGTTTGGCCAATGGGCCGCCATGGCATCAAGCTCAAGCGGAGCCGCCATGGCAGCTAAACCAAAATGCTTGGCCCAAGCCGCAATGCTGGCTCGATGGGCCGGTTCAGGGTCGCTACCGCGCCAGCGCAAATCAGGGTGGCTGCTGCTAAATCGCTGCTGCAAATAGCAAAGATGTTCGCCACTGCCACTGGCGATTTCCAAGACCAAACCAGCCTGCGGCAACAATTGTTCCAACACAAGCGCAATAGCTTCGCGATTACGTTCAGTTGCTGGGAAACAGAGCCGCTCAGCATCCCTAGCTTCAAAAATTCCGTTCACAATTAGCTGCATCCGATTATTCATTTTTCAGCATGGCCCATCCCTTTTGGTCGTTGAAACCCTGGTGGTGTCAACCCTGGACAATCCTGCTCACGGGCACGGTTGCTATCACCACCAGTTGGCTAGTGCTGCACATTTGGTGGTTAACCGCTGCCGTTGCCGTGCTGGTGCTGGCCTGGTGGTGCCTATTCCTCTTGATTGTTCCCAACATCACCCCCGTTGAGCAATAGCAATGCCGCCACAGGAGCCAAGGCACCAGCTGAACTAATCAGTTGACGGTGATTCCACACGGGTAAACGCTGCACACTGCCCACCGCTAGGGCGGCACTCCAGTAGGGCATCACCATGGCATCCAGCAAGCAATAAAAGCTGTGGCATTCCACGCCATCGAGGCAGTGCAGGTTGGCATTAAGTGAGTTGAGCAATGGGCTGCCAGGTTTCATATCGGCAATTCCAGGTAAAAGCCAACGGGGACAGGGCAGGGCCGTAATCGTGCCTTGGTGGGGGCTGCCAATGCTCACAAAACGTTTGGTGCGCTGGTTTCCCCCTAGAAGCTGCAACCAGCAACGCAGCACCAACCCACCCATGGAAAAACCCAACACATTTAGGGGTTGCTCCGCTCCATAACGGAGCTGCAATTGCTGCTCTAATTGCTCAGCTAAAGCAATTAATGGCGTGTCGCCCAAGCGATGGGGCAGGTGGGGGCAAAAAATTTCAAACTCTGCAGGGGCGAGATATGCCCTTAAACGATTAAAAACAGCGGGATGATCCCAGAGCCCATGCACAAGAACTAAAGGTGGCGCCATCACCAGGCTGATCTGCCCATCTGGAGCCCCTAACCTTAGGGGTCGTTTTGCGATAGCAATTAGGCCATGGCCAATGATCACTATCTCGTTTGCCTGGCCCTTCTTAATCAAAATGGCAAACGCCGCCTACCAATTGGCGGGGCATCATTAACTGAACCCATTGCCGCTGATGCCGATCCAGGCCAACAGGGGGAGGCCTTAGCCCTCGATCTACTGCTTAGGCTCTGGCAACAAACCAACCTTGGACCAATCCAACGCCATGGTGAAGAAACCAATCTGTTATTGCTTGAGATGCCAATGGCAAAGGTATTAGAGGATTTACCTCGTTTAAAAAAAGCTTGGCTTGCCGGTGGTAGCGATGCTGATTTATATAGGGAATTAAGGCAACTAACTGAACGGGGCTGGAGTATTCAAACGGCTAAATACAGCAAACCTAGCTTTCAAATCTGGTGAACAAATTTTTTTCTTTCCTGCTGAGCTTTCTGCTTCTAATTGCCCCCACCGCCAGCTCCGGTGAGCAATTATTTAACCAATATTGCATCGGCTGCCACATTAATGGTGGCAACATTATTCGCCGCGCTAAAACATTAAAACTGGCAGCATTGCAAAAGAACGGCATTTTGGATGCAACTGCCATCAGCGCCATTGCAACCCAAGGCAAGGGTTCAATGGGTGCCTATGGAGCCCTTCTCGGCCCTGATGGCGCCGATGCTGTGGGCGAATGGGTGTGGCAACAGGCTCTCAATAACTGGCCTTCATAGGGCTTGGATCCATGGATAGATTTCAAAGGCAGTCCAAATACCTTGAAGCCAGTAGATATCGTTTTTGATTAGTTCTTCCACCTGGAGTTTTGTTTCAGCTTCATAGATGCCAAACACATGGCTGGTTGTTTCTGTGGGGCCAAGGGTAATCAAAATCCCTTCTTCTTTTTGATGCCTTAAACCAGCTAGGTGCTGCTCCCGATAGGGGGTGCGGGCCTCAAGGGCATTGGAGCAATAGGTGCCCCAGAGCACAAAACGCATGGCCAAAAAAGAAACCGCTGCTGCTTATTTAACTATCAAGGGCTGTGCGCAATTCGCTGCAGAACTGCTGGGCAGCGGCAACAGGCTCAGCCAAAGCCATGCGTTTTACCAAGGCACTACCAACGATGGCGCCATCGGCGCCCCAATCGCGCACCTGCACTGCTTGTTCCACCCCTGAGATGCCAAATCCCACCGCCACAGGGGTGGAACCTAAGGCCTTGATTTGCTGCACTAAGCCAGCAACCCTTGTTTCCATTTGGCTGCGTTCCCCCGTAACCCCCGTAACACTCACCAAATAGGTAAAGCCCCTGCTGGCTGCAACGATGCGGGCCATCCGTTGCGGTGGGGTGGTGGGGGCAACGAGCAGCACTAAATCAAGCCCTGCCGCTGCTGCTATGGGTGAAAGACGCTCCGCCTCCTCCAGGGGTAAATCAGGCACCAATAGCCCCGCTGCCCCTGCAGCGGCAGCCTGTTGGCAGAAACTCTCCATTCCACAATTTAAAAGTGGATTGCTGTAGGTGAATAACACCACTGGCAGCTCCAGCTCTCCTTTAAGGCTGCTGAGCAGCTCTAAAACACCAGCAAGGGTGGTACCAGCAGCCAAGGCGCGGCCAGCCGCCGCTTGAATAACGGGCCCATCAGCCAAAGGATCGCTATAGGGGATCCCCAGTTCCACCAAATCTGCGCCAGCCTCCTGGAGGGCCAGCAGAGCAGCCCTAGTGGTGGCGAGATTTGGGTCTCCGGCGGTGAGGAACGGCATCAGGGCGCAACGACCCTCGGCCCGCAAGCGCTCAAAACAACTGGAAATAGCAGATTTCATTGACCCACTTCCTTGAGCAGGGCCTGCTGCTCCTCTGGGGAAAGGCTTTCAAAACGCTCGCGCAGCTGTTCGGTGGTTAGGGCGTCGTAGGCAGTGCGATAGCGGCGCCTTTGCTCCATGAAGGTCATGCGGCCAGTAACCACCCTGAACAGGTAGCTGCCGGTCCAACCCACAACCAAAAGCACAAGAACTGCCTCTGCGGCGATACCGGCATCAATGCCGCCCAGGCCTGCGGCTTTAAAGCCCCAGTAACCCAAACCACCAAGCACAAATACCGCTAAGCAAAGCCATAGGGCACGGGCTCTGGTCATGGCGATCAAGCCTCACCCTGACCTTGAAGGCGCAGGTTGAGGAAGGGAGCAAAAAGGATTAAGCCCGGAAAAAATAGGAACACCAAGCCGTAAACAAAAGTGCGTTCAAATTTGCCCATCAGGTGCCAGCGTTGATTCATCCAAAGAAAAAGCAGCAGCGGCACCACCAGCAGATAGGCACCAGCCAGAAGGCCATAGGCCAGAAACACCAGCAGGGTGCCTTGGGGCAGCTGGGAGAGCAGGTGCTGAAAAGGCAAGGGGTACTCCTGGAAGAGCTGGTTTTTAAGTGGTGCCCGTGGCGGGATTCGAACCCGCACTGGAGCGATTTTAAGTCGCTTATCTCTGCCGTTGGATTACACGGGCAGGCACACTCAACCATCATCAACTAACGGCCTATCCCCATGGCTGAGGAGCAGCTGCAACAGTTTCTAGAGAAGGTGGCACAACTCAACCAGCTGGTGGCACTGATTGAGGGCAATCCCCAACTGCGAGAACGCCTAAGCGCCTGCAGCAATCACCTGGAGGTGGTAGCCCTCGCTGCAGAACAGGGTCTACAGATCGGGCAACGCTGGGGAGAACCAATATTGCAAACAAATGCGGCTGTAAACAACCTTTGGGCCAGTGCAGCGCCGCCACCAGGCGGCGAACGGGTGCAGTTATTGCTGGAGGGCAAGGGTTTGCGCTTGGAATTAATCCATTCAGTTGCTGCCAGCACCCCTTCCGGCCAGTGGTACAACCAGCCCATGGGGGAGTGGGTTGCCCTTCTAACAGGCAGTGCGCAACTGCGTTTTGCCGATGAACCCACGGCCCGCAACCTTGGGGCAGGGGATTGGTTTTGGATCGCCCCCCACCGTTGCCATCGGGTGGAAGCTTGCAGTGGCAGCGGCGGTTGCCTGTGGCTCACCCTGTTCGTTGAGCCAAAATTGATGGCAATAGAACAGTTCAACCCCTAGCTTTTTGAAATGAAAATTCCCCTTTTAGCACTGTTGGCCCTTTGCTTTGCTTGCCCAGAGGTGCATGCCCAAGCGGCAAAGCAAACCATGGCAGAAGCAGCCCAGGCCATGGATGTGTGCCGCCGGGTGCCGAAGGCCGACCGCGATGAGATGGTTGGTGAACAGGTGAGCCGCGCCTGGCTTGCTACGGGCCCCAGCGCTGCGGCTGAAAGGCAAGACAAATTAAATCTGTTGCGCAGCATGGTTGATGCCTACGCAAAAGCAATGCAGGCCGATGGCCAGCTGATCGCGATGGGATGCAGCCAAGGGGTTTTAGATCGGGTGCAAAATTTGAATTGGAGCCCGTTTCATGCCGGTGTTCAAACGGTGCTGAAAGCAAATGGATTAGCTGATGTAATCAAGCCTTGAGTTGATTGCCACCACGGCTAATCAACCAATAGGCGGCACACAGGGCCAAGGTGCCAAGGCCAAGGCTTGCCACAAGAAGGGGCTTACCGCCCACATCCGCCGGTAAAACAATGATCTTGCGGGCCATTGCTGTGATGGCGGTTGCCAACACCAACTCCACCTGAATCCTGTGATCTTTGAGATAGGCGGTGATATTTTCCAGCACTTCGATGGTGATTAACAAAGCGAGCACATCGCCCAAAACCCGCTCTAATTCATGGCCTAACAGGGGACTATTGCCCGGTGACACCTCAGTGCCAATAACAACCAACAGCTGAATAGTGGCAGCGATTATCACAACCACCATGGCGATGGCTAGCACCTTGGCTAGGGCCCGCTGGAAGCGGCTCAAACCCCGTTGAAAAAGTTGGTCGTTTCTAAAAAATTGGAGCAACATTTTGCTCAATTATTGAAATAATTGGTTTGGGGCTTTGCCTGGGTGTCGCCCGCTGGATTTTCAATGCGCGTGTCGCAGGTGGTGGAACCATCTGGATTGGTAACGCAATTGACGGTTTTCAGCGTTGAGGCGGGCCCAACATTTGAACCAGGCCCCAGGAGATAACTCTCGGATTGGGCCAAAACCGCACCAGGAATTAAAACCAACGCACCCAAGAAACTGAGTGCTAAGCGGCAAAAAATAGAAGCCAAGTTCAGTTCCCAATCAACTACAGCCACTTTGCCCCAAAAAGGTTCAGCTGGCGTCGTTACGAATCGATTGAAGGAGCAGATCGAGCTGGGCTAATTCCTCGCCAACTACCGGCGGGCTGTGGTGCTGCCATTCAGCCTCGATGCTGCAAAGCCTTTCGGCTAAACCCACCACACCGGCTTGCATCACCGTGCGTTGCAGCTCCTGCAATAGGGCTGGCATACGAATCGAGCCAGCCCTAAGGGAGCGCCTTAAATCCGCCTGGGTGCGACCGCTATGGCGCAGCCAATCCTTGAGGAACAGCTCCAGCTGCTCCAGCTGATCTGGATTGAGCGTGGAAGCAGGAGGGGCCATTGCAGCAATTTAGACATCAACCGAAAGTGCCAGTGGCTTCCACCAAACCAGATTGAATCCCGGCACGGCGCAATTTACGCAGGGACCTTTGCACCACCTGACGGCAATATTCGCGGCTGCAACCCATCTGCCTTGCCACCTCTGCCAAGGTGCGCCATTCATTGCTGCCATCAAGGCCGAAACGCAGCATCACAACAGTGCGCTCCTTAGGGGTGAGGCTTGATTCATCGAGGAGGGTCCATACCGCCTGGGAGCGCTCATCCTGTTCAGCCCGCTCCATCGGTGGGATCTCTTCACTGGCCAATAGGTCGAGCAGTTCGGAGGGATCGGATTTTGATTTCACCACCCCCTGCAAACTAACGGTGATGCTGCGCAATTCACAGCCGAGGAGATCTTCCACTTCATCGAGAGGAAGTTTGAGGCAATCAGCCAAATCGCTGCTGGAGGGGGGCCTGCCGGTGGCTTGAAGCAAACGCGCTTTTGCCGCCCGAAGTTTGGTTAGTTTTTCATTCACATTCACCGGAATTCTAATTGCACGACTTTGGGTAGATAGGGCGCGATTTAAACCCTGGCGAATCCACCAATAGGCATATGTACTGAATCTGTGTCCGCGGGTGGGATCATATTTTTCCACCGCACGGGTGAGGCCAATGGTGCCTTCTTGAATAAGGTCGAGCAGATCTAAACCCTTGCCTTGATACCGCTTAGCCAGATTCACAACTAAACGTAAATTTGCAGTGATCATCTGGTTTTTAGCCCTTTCCCCCAAGCGCAGTTGCCGCCTTTCATCTGCGGTTAGTTCAGTTGCACTTTTTTCCAGCAGGGGAGCCATGGCCTGCACCTTGCGGCCAAGGGTTAATTCCTGTTCAGGGGTGAGTAGCTGATGCCTACCAATCTCACCAAGAAAGGCACTGAGTGAACTGCTCATTAGCGAACCTGGGCGGGGGCATTGATTTGAACCTAGGGGAACTGTTTGATTTTCTAGAAACCGTCATAAAGGCTTAGTAGTTTATGTTTTATTCGTTATTGCTTCCAGCTCAAAAATCAACTAACAAATGCTTTACCATTGCAACGAAAAGCCACAAAAGATAGGCCTTAAGGCAATTGAATTCCAAAAAGTAGTGGGCTTGCTCGCAGTGGGCTTGATAAACGGTTACTGTCCCGGCGGTATCGGATTGTTTCGATGGACGCTTCCGTAGTAAGCCGCGCGGGCATGGCCTACGCCCATGAACTGAGCTTCATGCTGTGTTTTGCAGCCCTCACCGCCGAACGCTTTTTGATTCGTGCCAACCCCGATCGCAGCACCGCCACAAAATTAATCATCACCGACGTGGTTTACGGCCTTGCTGCCCTCACGCTCCTCGGCAGTGGTGTGTTGCGGGTGCTTTATTTCGGCCAAGGGGCTGATTTCTACACTGAAAATCCCCTTTTCTGGTGGAAGGTGGGTATCTATCTCAGCGCCGGTGCCCTTTCGCTTTATCCCACCATTACCTATGTGCTCTGGGCCATTCCCCTGCGCAAAGGTGAAACCCCTAACTTTTCCGCCGCCGCTGCCCAACGGATCGGCTGGGTAATAAATGTGGAGTTGCTCGCCTTTGCAACCCTGCCCTTCATGGCAAGCCTCATGGCCCGTGGGGTTGGCAGCGGGGGATGATCCCCTGCCCGCCGGTGGAGATGCGGGTTGCAGCCCCAGAGGTTGCCCCTATGGCCAGTATTTCCCCTGGCGATAGGCCAGGCTATGCAGCAGCCCTGGAACCATCGAGAAGGGGTTGGGTAACCCTGCCCTTGTGGTGCGTGTGGGTTGAACCCCCAGGCCCTGATTTATGGAGTAAGCGCTGGCATGGGGCCGTGGAAACATCATTGGCCACCTGGGCCACCCACCTGAAATTAATTCGAGTTAAAAATGCCAGCGATGCCCACCTGAGGCTGTGGCGTCGCAATCCACCGCTGCAGGGGGGCAGAGCCAGTAATGGCAGGGCCCTGCTCAGTTTTGAACTGGTGCAAAGGGGTGGCAAAAAAATAGTTGAACCCCTTGTTGATTTGTTGATTAGCCCCGGCATCCGCCAGGAGGCAATCGAAGCCACCAGCCTGCATGAATTGGGCCATGGCTTTGGCCTATGGGGCCATAGTGATCAGCCCACTGATGTGATGGCAGCAAAACCAGGGCCCACGCCGATTAAACAATTGAGCAAAAGGGATCGCCTCACCTTGAACTGGCTCTACAACCAACCCAGTGGCGTTAGCCCCTAGGAAGCAATGGCGCAAATAGCAACCGTGTGGGCGGTGTTTCAAGGCCTATTGCTAGAGGCATTGCCATTTTTATTAATTGGCGTTGCCATTTCCAGCCTGGCAAGGGCATTGGATCCCAGTGGCCATTGGCTGCAAAAACTACCCAAGGGAGCGCTTTTGGGGCCCCTGAGTGGAGCACTGCTCGGTTTTGCTTTACCCGCCTGCGAATGCGGCAATGTGCCTGTTGCCCGCCGTTTGCTAGCGGTGGGCGCCCCCCTGGGCACAGCATTTGGCTTTTTGTTTGCGGCGCCGGTGCTCAACCCAGTGGTGCTGCTGAGCACCTGGGCTGCCTTCCCAGATAAACCTTGGTTACTGCTGCTGAGGCCCGCCGGCAGTGTGGTGATTGCACTGGTGCTTTCAGGTTTGCTGCAACTGATATCAGAAGCAAAACTTTTAAATTCCGAATTGCTGGCGGAAAGGCGCTTAAGCCAACCATTGGCAGCGGTTTCCCTGCTGGAGCGCTCAACTGGCCTAATCGGCCAACCATTGGCGGCGCTAACAACGGATCCAAAAGCGAGTGTTCAAAACAAACCAGCTGGGCTACTAAGCCATGGGGTAAATGAATTTCTTGAATTGGGCAGTTTGCTGGTGCTGGGTTGTGCCGTGGCTGCCTTAATTCAAACTTTGATCCCAAGGGATCTGTTCCTTGCCCTGGGCCAAGCACCCACCCTTTCAGTGGTGAGCCTCATGGTGCTGGCACTTGTGGTGAGCGTGTGCTCAAGCGTTGATGCATTCTTAGCCTTGGGTTTTGCAGATCAAGTAACCCCGGGGGCGCTGCTGGCCTTTTTATTACTCGGCCCAGTGATTGATCTAAAAAGTGTGAGCCTTCTAGGCCGGGTATTTACCTGGCGAGCCATGGGGCTTGTGCTAGCTGGGGTTTCCCTCACGGTTTTGCTAATGGGCCAGGCCTTGAATTTGCTTTTGCTATGAAATATCTAGTGCTGGGGTTTCTCGGAGCGGTGCTGCTCAAATGTTGGCTAGATCAACGCCTTAATTTGTTATTGCATAGCAATTTCCATAGCCTTGTTCTAATTGCTGGGCTAGTGCTATTGATGATTGCTATTGCCGGCTTCTGCTCAGCAAAAGTAAGCAACAAAGCAACTAAAATCTGGCCGCTTATTGTGCTGAGCCTCACGGCCATGGGCCTATGGATTTGGCCGCCAAAACCATCACTCTCAACCCTGGCGGCTAATCGCTCGGGCGCCCAATTAGGGCAAAGCGAACTCTCATTTCTTTCGCCACCAGAACAACGCAGCCTCACCGATTGGGTGCGGCTGCTAAACAGCCAACCCGACCCCAATCTTTATGCCGGCGATCCCGTTCAGGTGAGTGGTTTTGTGCTCGATGTGCCGGGTAAACCGCCTGAGATCGCCAGATTGCTGGTGCGCTGTTGCCTTGCTGATGCCACACCAGTGGGTTTGGCCGTTAGGTGGCCCAAAACAAAATCCAGTAAGGGCTGGCCCAAGCCAGATCAATGGCTGGAAATAAAGGGCGTGATGGCAGTGGAAAACCACCAAGGCAGCCTGCGATCGGTGCTGGTGGCAAAGCAGATCAAAGCAATCGCGGCCCCAACTAGGCCCCTGGAACCATGAAAAAGTGGTGGCTGGTGCTAGGGGCAGGCCTTGGCCTTGCACTGCTGCAACAACAATTGCTACTGAGGCGGCCGCCGCGATTGCTTGCAATTGAAGCGATAGCGCCTGGCCGTAATAGCGGAGCCCTAAGCATTCGTTTTAGTCGTTTGATGGATGGGGAAAGCTTGCGGCGCGGCTTGCAACTAAAGCCGCAAGTGGCCCATCAGTTACTAGGTAATGGCAACAATTACACACTATTAATTCAAGCAACAGGGCCGATTAAGCAGCCGTTTGAATTGCAATTAAAGGGCAAAGATATCCGCGGGGTGCAGTTTAAAAAGAGCCGCTGGCTATGGGAGCTAAGGCCAACATTATTAGCCGCAAGGCCAGTGGTAGGCGGTGATCAAATCCAACGCTGGCATAAAAATAGCTGGCAGCCGCTATCACCGGTGCGGGGCCTGATTCAAAGCTTTTTACCCCTAGGCAATGGCAGGGGTGTGGCTGTTGTTAATAATCTAAAAGCAATGGATAGCCAGGTGTGGGTGCTGATGCTTTCAGCTCAGGGAACACCGCTATGGGAAAAACAAATTAATAAAAATCCATTGATTTTTGCTGCCCTTAGTAGTGACGATAGAGGTGATCTTTTAGTGCAATCTTCAAACGCAAAGGAACCGGGCAGCCGGGTGGAGTTAAGCAGATTTGAGGCTGCTGATTTACAACAACCCCAACGGCTAGCCGTGGAGGCCAGCGGGCCGATTCAGCTGGTTCCCCAGGGCCATCAGCTGGTGGTGCCACAACTTGATGGTTTGAGCCTGCAAAGCCTGCCACCACTGCCTGCCAAAAAGGAATTGCTGCCCGGCAGCCGCGACCTGAGTAGTTTTTGCCCGCAACCAGGCCGAGCCCTTCTGGTGCGCCATTGGCCTGATTACCGCCGCTCGCTTGAACTACTGGAGCCAGGAAAAGCACCAAAACAAATTTGGCTTGGCAGTGAGGCCCTTCTGGCAACAGCTTGCGCTGGTGGCGGAGAGAGAATTTGGCTGCTCTTGCTGAGTGGCATCCGCAAACCCTTACTTGAGTTAATAGAATTAAATAAGCAAGGAAAATTAATGCATAGGCTGCCACTAACTGGCAGGGAGCTTGATCCAGGCAGCAAGCTTCACTACGATTCAACACGCCAAGTGTTACTACTTTTATTAAAACGCCAAAGCAGTGATTACCAAAAATCCCTACCAGCGCAGGTTCATCTTATTGAGATAAATAATTATTCAATAAAAGCAATTCCAGGGGCAGCCACCCATGCAGGCTGGCTGCCCTCAAGGCAGTTGCAGCAACTAAACAACCGGCATCCCCGTAAATAACCTATACTAATTGAACCCACGCCCCCCAGCGGCCACCTCTGAGCCCTGAAATCTCCACTTTAACTTTTTAAAGTTTTAGTAACTGATCGGGCCTGGCTTTATTGGCATTATCAAATCAGGTTATCAACCTGAAAGTTAATTTGTTGCCACCACCGGTGGTAACAAAAGCTGCTTTAGTTTATTGCGAAGGCAACTTCGCAGGGCTAGATGGCAAAACAGCCCATGGTTTAGTTCGCTTCTGTGAAGCTTTCAAAATCAAGGCAGTTATCGATAGCCAATTGGCGGGTAACGATGCCGGACTGCTTCTAGACGGCATCAGCAATGGCATACCAATTGTTGCCGACCTAGCCACGGCGTTGGCCTTAAAGGGGCCACCTGCCACCACATTTATCTACGGCATGGCCCCTGCCACTGGCCTCTATGGAGATGCCGATCGCCGGGCACTGCTAGCTGCCATGGCAGCGGGATTGGATCTGGTGAGTGGCATGCGCGAATTCCTCAATGAAGACCGCGAATTCGCAGCCGCCGCTGCCCAGCACAACGTTTCGATCAGAGATGTGCGACGCCCGCCTGATTTAAAAGATCTACACCTCTTCAACGGCTCAATCGCCACAGCAAGCTGCGTTCGAATCGCCGTACTCGGCACCGATGGCGCCATCGGTAAACGCACCACTGCCACTCTGTTGGTGCAAGCCCTTAATGAAAGTGGCATTCACGCTGTTTTGGTTTGTACAGGCCAAACAGGCCTCATTCAGGGGGGCCGCTATGGCATTCCCCTAGATGCAATTCCATCCCAATTTTGCTCAGGGGAAGTGGAGGCGGCTGTGGTTGGGGCCTATCGCAGCGAAAAACCAGCTGTGATTGTGATTGAAGGTCAAGGGGCCCTCAGTCATCCGGCCTACCTCTCCTCAAGCTTCATCCTGCGGGGTAGCCAACCCCAAGCAGTTGTTCTGCAGCATGCCCCAGCTCGCCGCCAGCTCAGCGACTTCCCATTTATTCCCATGCCCACACCTGCCAGTGAAATTAAGCTGATTGAATCCTTTGCACCAACGCGGGTAATCGGCCTAACCCTGAACCACGAGGGGATGGATGACGCCGAGGTGAGCGCAGCAATCGCCCTTTATTCGGCCGAACTTGCAATTCCCGTAACCGATGCTGTTAGTCGCGCACCCGCTGCCCTGGTGGCAATGGTGCTGCGGGCGTTTCCTGAATTGTGTACCCCAGCCAATCCAAAGCCTTGAGCGCTCCAAGGCTAGAGATTCATCTCGAGCACCTTCAACACAACGCAAGAACGATGGTGAATCGGCTTGCGAACCAAGGGATCAAGGTCACTGGTGTGAGCAAATCAACGCTGGGAATGCCGGAGATAGCCCGCACCTGGGTGGCAGCAGGGGTGCATTCGATTGGAGAAGCGCGCATTGAATCAATTGAAATCCTGAATCGTTGCGAATTAGGTGTTCCCTTGCTTCTGATTCGTTCACCAATGCTCAGCCAGGTGGAGCGGGTGGTGGCCCATGCGGCCATCAGTTGCAATAGCGAACTAATCGTGCTCAAAGCCCTTGCTGCTGCGGCGGCTTGCCAGGGAGTACGCCATGGGGTGATGTTGATGGTGGAGCTTGGGGATTTGCGCGAAGGCGTCCTCGCCGCAGACCTGGAGGCGATGGTGGTGCTCACCTTGGCGCTACCAAGTTTGTTGCTGGTGGGGATAGGCACCAATTTGGGTTGCCAGCACGGGATCGCTCCTGATCCAACCAACATGGCGGAGCTATCGCGGCTCATTAATGCCATGGAGGCACGTTTTGGCATCAAATTGGAGTGGTGTTCCGGTGGCAACTCCGCCAATCTTCCCTGGCTAGCAAGCGGTGGGAAGCCAGGCCGGATCAACCACCTGCGCCTTGGCGAGGCACTGCTACTCGGCAGAGAACCTCTCACCCGCAAGCAAATACCAGGGCTCTATACGGATGCCATAACCCTGGTAGCTGAGGTGATTGAGTGCAAGCTAAAACCAAGCCAACCGTGGGGAACACCCCACTCCACGAGCTTTTCTAATGGACCAACAACATCACAAATAACTCCACAAATAACGCCAGCTCAACCAATGACAAGGCGAGCCCTGCTTGCCCTTGGCGAGCAAGATGCCGATCCAGCGGGCCTTAGCGCAGCTGAACTCACCATTGAGGGAGCCTCCAGCGACCACCTAGTGGTTAGCGGAGCCGCCATGAAACTTGGTGTTGGAGACGAGCAACGCTTTCAGATCAGCTACAGCGCCCTATTGAGGGCGATGACTTCACCATTCGTGAGCCGTTGTTTCATCTGAAATATTTTTAGCAGCAAAATTTAAAGAACAAAAGAAAGCGCTCCACCCAACACAAGCAAAGTGATCGCTGCTGTTTTTCTATAGGCAATTGCTGATTTTTTCAGCAGTAAATAAGTGCCACCGGCTATAACAGCGGAGCTTAAAAGTGCAGCACTCCACCAAATCAAACTTGTGTTGTCTTTAGGTGCTTCCAAGCCATGCAACATGGCGTGAATTGAAACCGCTGCTGCCACCAAAATGCCGCTGATTTTATTTGCGCTGAAGTTATTAGGAAATCTCCAAGACAGCAGAGAAATGCCAGCTAGCACGGATATGGCCAATGTTGCCAACAGCTCAGCTGATCCCAGCTGGAAACCTGTAAAGCCCACTGCGGCGCCAACAACAGCACCACCAAGGGCCCACAACAGCAGCTGGGAGGAGATGGAAGCCGCTGCGGTGCCAACGGCGATCAGCATCAACAGATGATCAAAACCCAGCAACGGGTGGGTAGCACCGGCAAGGGCACCTCCGGTAGCGCTGCCGTGGGCCATGGCGGCTGATCCAACGCTGAATGCCAGCAAAAGAGCAATAAAGCGTTTCATTGGTTTTTCTTGTTCTAGCCATTAATATAGTTGCGAAAGGCTTGATTTCACAACCAGCCCAAAACCAGTTATCACCATGCGGGACGACGATTTTTCTTTAGCAGACGATATGGCGGAAGATAATGGCCATGATGAACTTTCTTCCATAGCTGATCTAGGTGCTGAGCACTGGCAGGAGGAGATCGAATTCTTGGAACAACGATTACGGGGAGATCAAGGTGAAATAGATAAAGACGACAGGGAAACCTGCCAAGTTGCTTTAGAAATTGCTCGGGATAACCTTCAAAACTGCCTTAAAGGCAAAAAAGATTAAGCTGGGCGGGATTTAGCGGTTTTGCCGGTTTTGCAAAACTCACAATTGGTTTTGGATAGGAGCTGCCAATCACACAACCAACTCGATCTTGGGTTTGTGGATCCATCGTCCACGGTTGATGTAGATATACCGCTGGCACACGGCGTAATTCGGGAAGCCATCTACGAATAAAATTGCCGGATAAATCGTGATCAAGACCTTGCTTAAGGGGGTTATATATACGCACGGTTTTATTTCCCGTGGTGCCAGATTGCATTTGGCATTGGCTCCAATGGATGCCAGGCTCATAATCAATAAATAGGCGGGCTAAATACATGCCGCTTTCGCGCCAGGGGAGCAGCAGTTGGTAACTCGCAACGGAAATAAGCATTGCCCGCATGCGGAAATTAAGCCAGCCGGTAGCAATTAAAGAACGCATGCAGGCATCTACAAACGGCAGGCCAGTGCAACCCAAAGCCCAGGCCTTTAAACGTTTTTCATTGCTGCTGCGCTGCACAAACCTGCCGCTGTAAAGCTCTTGATATTCAAGGCTGGGCTTACTTTCAAGCTTTTGAATAAAATGGCAGTGCCAGTGAAGGCGATTGTCAAAGCGCTGCAAAGATCTGCTCCAGCTGCGCTCTGCAGGGCTATCGGCAAAACAGAAACGGCGCTTTCTTGTGAGTTGCACCACTTCACGCAATGAAAGGGTGCCCCAGCTCAAATGGGGGGAGAGGCGGGAGCAGCTGGCGGCCGCGGTTATCGGGCTTGAGATATCAGCCTGGTAGCGACGGCTGCGTTCAGTTAAAAAGCTTGATAGCAACTGAACAGCCTCACGGCTGCCTCCATGCTGCCTGCGTGGCAATAAATCGGGCTCTAGGCCCAGCCCATGGGCAGAGGGAATTTCACCAATTTCTATGCCCTCCAAGGGTATTAGGCGCTCCGGCGGCGGGGCGAGCATTTCAGCCATGCGGCCCTCCCAGCGGCGGGCCCAACCCTTGCGGTTTTTTAGTCCGCGAATAACACCGAACTGGGCAAATTCATGCCACTTAATCGAATGCCGCCTCGCCCAGGCGGCCACCCGTAAATCACGGGCGTAGGTGAAACCATTACCGGTTTCCTCATGGCTCCAAAGGCCAGCGATGCCAAATTGATGGTGGGCCCGCTCCAACACCTGTTCCACCTGGCCGCAGCGCACCACTAGGGGTTGCCCCAAACGGGCTAGGGACAACCTCAACTCCAACAAGCTTTCAGCACAGAATTGCCATTGCCTCCCAGAGCAATCGCTCTGCTGCCAGTAGTGGGGTTCCACCACATAAAGGGGAAGTACCGCACCTAGCCGGCTGGCTTCCAACAGCGGTTTGTGGTCTGCAATACGCAGATCCCGCTTGAACCACACAACCTGCAGGGGGCCCTTCACAAGCTCTAATGAACCAAAACCGCTTCTTGTTAAAAGATAGAAGAAAAAGCAAGCGATCTAACGGGAAAACTACTTATTCATGCCAGCGCATGCTCTCGAGGTGTTCTAAAATATTTTTACGAACTTCCATTAATTCATTGAAGCATTCTTGATTATGGGCACAATTGCGAAGTTTTGGATCTGGCTTTAAAACCGATTCAATAAACAGATCCAAGCCGCGGTTCCACTTATCTTTTTGATCAATCACCAATCAGCCCTCCAGGCTTGCACATAAAAGCAGATTTACTTTTACAAATTTGGATCCGATTTCAATGGTTTTGAGTTGAACTCCTAACAAGGGCGCCATGGGAGCAAAGGGAAACTCCAGTGGCCCAAGCAGATTGGGGCAATTTACTTTCCGCCCTGCACTTATCCAATCTCATTTGCTCAGAGGCTAAGGCGCCAAGCAGAACAAAAAAAGCACCAGTAATTATACTCAGCAAAGCGGATAAGGTTTTGGGGTTCGCCTGCCCGTTTAAGGCAGGCTTTACACCCTCATCACTAAACATTGGCTCACCAGAGATTAAACATGATTAGGAGCTCAATGGCCGCAGCTTCTGTATCAAGTGATGCGAAATAACAAAACAACTTTTCAATAGATTTCAGCTTGGCTAGGTTTAGGGCTTGCTTAGCTTTGCTCAAAATGGATATCCCCCTCCAAGAGCAAAATCAAAAGTGGTTTAAAAGCCACCTACTTGATCGATCCATAGAACTTCAGGAGCTCTACGAGCTCCCCCAAGGGGAGCTCGACCTGCTTTTGGCTGAAACAGCTGAGCTGAGGAGCGACTCAGTGAATAGAGATCGCAACCATGGCAAGTGGTGCACTGCGGGCTATTTCCTTGAGCTTGCCCGACTAATTGATCAAAGGCGGGGGCGCGAAACGAGCACCTAGGGCCATAAAGGGAAGATCTTTACAATCCGTTACAAAGCCTGTAATATTTCGCAACACGCAAACCAGCAATGGACAACTCCGCCAGCAACAGCAAATTGTTCCAAGCCCGCGCCGAGCAGATGACCCACATGGAGCAATTGCAAAAAGTTGAGCGCTTCAATGGCCGTGCGGCCATGGTTGGCATCGTGATTGGAGTTGTAGTAGAGGGCCTCACTGGCTTTGGCATTGCCCACCAGATTGGCCTTGGCGCGCTAGTTGATGGCTACGCCGCCTGCAGAGCTCAATTTTTACCCTTCTGTTTTTAAGTTTATTTTTGAACGATAATTATTTCTAAATTTCTCTTTTTCATCCTGCTTCCAAATTTCTAAAACCTCAGGGAATTGATCTTCCATGCAGGCATCGCAAACTCCATGGCTGAAATTGAGGCTGGATCGCTTGGATAGATACTGATCTAAATATTGCCACTGTCCATCCTCATTTTTTGCTTTGCGACAGTAGGAACAGGTGGAGATAATATTGGGCGAGTGATCCAAACTACAAAATGAATCTAGTAATCGCAGGGCCCTAAGCCTTAGATCAAGGAATGAAACCGCTTGCCGTGCAAGCGCTTCCATAATTTTAATTTGCGATTTGTTCAGGGATTTTGGCGTTCTATCAATAACGCAGAGAGTACCAATTCGATGGTCTTGATTATTCTGGAGCGGAAAACCCCCGTAAAACCTTATGTTGGGATCGCCGCAAACTAATGGATTGTCGTGGAATCGTTGATCATTCAAAGCATCTTCAACAATTAAAGGCTCAAATGTGTGAATAGCATGGGCGCAAAAAGACCAATCTCTTGGTGTTTCCAACACATCAACACCAACTTTTGCCTTAAACCATTGCTTATTTTCATCCACCAAACTCATTAATGCAATTGGAGTATCACAAACCTCTGCTGCTATTAATGTTAAATCGTTATAAGACTGTTCCGGCTGGGTGCCAAGAATTCGGTATTCCTGCAGGGCGTGCAGCCGATCTGCTTCGTTGAAAGGAATGCTGGCTGCTTTCATGGCCAATTTCCCATTTGCTCTATCTCTAGGGGATCTATCTCTAGGGGAAATTTGTTCCTAACAAGAATTACTCATTCAAACTTAATCTATTTTTTGTGCAGCCTCTAATTTTCCCTCCTGGGGGCATCCCTTCGGCCCGCCAACACCTCTTGCACCTGCCGCCAGCTAACGCCGTGATGGGCTAGGGCCACCTGAAGGTGAAATAACAAATCAGCAGCTTCTGCGGCAATTTGATCTGGGGCATTGTCTTTACAAGCCATCACAAATTCAACGCTTTCTTCGCCAATTTTTTTAAGAATTCGATTATCACCACCCTCCAGCAATTTATTTGTGTAGCTGCCAGGTTCAGGATCCTTCAGCCGCCCCTGGATAACCCTTGCCAATTCCGTGCAGGCATCGACAGGCGGTGGCAGCGCCGCAGCACCGCCGGAGCTGATTTGGTTTCCAGAGCCATAAAAACAACTGCGGGCACCCGTATGGCAGGCGATGCCGCCCTGCTGTTCGATGCTGAGCAACAACACATCGGCATCGCAGTCGTAGCGAATCGCCTTGAGGTGTTGGAAATGGCCACTGCTGGAGCCTTTGTGCCACAGCTCCTGGCGGGAGCGACTCCAATAGTGCACCTGGCCGCTGGCAAGGGTTTGCGCCAAGGCCTGGCGATTCATCCAAGCAAGCATCAACACCGCCCCATCAAGCCAATCCTGGGCAATGGCAGGAATCAGGCCGTCGGGGTTAAAACGCAGCTCTTCTAGGGGTAAAGCCCAAGGAGCATTCATGGCCGCAGGGGAAACTGATTAAACAAGCTTCGCAGCGCACTGGCGCACCTATGTACACCTGCTCTAAGCAGTTCGAGGGATTCCCCTGCTGCCACCGCCAACCAAACCATCCTGGCCACTGCCATTTTGTGCATGGCTACAGCCGTAGCTTCACCTGTTGGTTTGGCGCAAAAGAACTAAACCAGCATGGCTTTGTGGTGGATTTTTCCAGCCTCAAGGCATTACGTCAGGTTTTGGATCAGCAATTTGATCACACCTTTTTGGCAAATGCCGATGATCCCCTGCTGCCGGAATGGCAGCGGCTGCACGAATTGGGCGCCTTGGATCTGCGCGTGATGGCAAATGTTGGCATGGAAGGCAGTGCCCACTGGGTGTGGGAACAAACCAATGCGCTTCTCTACGCCAGGGATGCTGGCCGCAGCTGGTGCTGGCAGGTGGAAGCTCGGGAAAACAGCAAAAATGCCGCCTATTGGCAATTGCCGCCGCCTTGGGCAAACCAGCAATAGGAATCATTTTTACTACAGTTGCTAAGAACTGGAGTGCTCCATGGTGCTGAGTTCGGCAACCAGGCAAAACCTGCTGCTTGATGTGTTGCGCAGCAGTGAGGAGGAATTAAGTGGTCAAGCCCTCCACGCCCGCATCAAAGCAGAGGGTGGTGCCATCGGCCTCGCCACCGTGTATCGCCATCTGCGCAGCCTGCAACAACAGGGGCAAGTGCGTTGCCGTCATCTGGCCAACGGAGAAGCCCTATATGCCCCTAGGGAAAGGGATGTGCACCATCTCACCTGCGTTGAATGCGGCAGCAGTTCAGCCCTAGCCCAATGCCCCGTGGAACAGCAGTCCCTATCAATACACACGCCAACGGGTTTCACACCCCTATTTCATACCCTTGAGGTATTTGGGATTTGCGCTAACTGCAAACCAGCCAGCTAAACCAAAACACTAAAAACCATCCACGCACCATCACCTAATTGAATGACCGCCACCCCAAACAAAAAACCGATTCCAGTAACCATTCTCACGGGCTTTCTCGGCGCGGGTAAAACCACACTGCTCAATCACATCCTCGCCAACCAGGAGGGGGTTAAAACCGCAGTTTTAGTTAATGAATTTGGTGAAATCGGCATTGACAATGAATTAATTATCAATAGCAGTGATAACACAGTAGAGCTAAACAATGGCTGCATTTGCTGCAGCATTAATGATGAACTGCTGCAAACGGTTTACAAGGTGCTCGATCGGCCGGATCCCATTGATTACATGGTGGTTGAAACCACTGGCCTTGCTGATCCATTGCCCGTTGCCATGACTTTTCTAGGTAGTGATTTACGTGATCTCACCCGGCTCGATTCGATAATTACGGTGGTGGATGCTGAAAATTTTGATGCTGAAGTGCTCAACACCCAAGTTGGTAGAGCCCAGGTTCTTTATGGAGATATCTTATTGCTTAACAAAACAGATCTCGTATCAGCGGAACGCCTTAAAGAGCTGGAAAACCAGCTAGCAGAAGTGAAAAAAGATGCTCGGCTGCTGCATTGTGTTAAAGGGGAGGTGCCTTTACCTTTACTGCTAAGCGTTGGCTTATTTGAATCCGATCGCATCGTTGAAGAACAAAAACATAAAAACCATCACCACAACAATCACGATCATCACAACCATGACCATGGCCATCACAACCATGACCATGGCCATCACAACCATGACCATGGCCATCACAACCATGACCACGATCACAAGCAATCAGAACCCGCTTCAATCGAGGGATTTACATCGCTTTCCTACAGCAGCAAAAAGCCCTTAGGTTTGCGTAAATTTCAAAACTTTCTAGATAATCAACTTCCCCCTGAGGTGTTTAGAGCTAAAGGTATTCTCTGGTTTAATGAAAGCGAGCGGCGTCATATTTTTCACTTAGCCGGCAAGCGCTTTTCCATAGACGACAGCGATTGGCAAGGGGAGCGCAGCAACCAAATAGTTTTGATCGGCAGAAATTTAAATCAGCCCAAATTACTTAAGCAGCTGCAAGCCTGCGAGGCACCTGATGCAGGCAAGGGTTTTAGTTAGCGTTTTTGCCAACTTTTTAACCGGGGCCATCACCGGGCTACTGGGTGGCTTAGTGATGGCATTGCTTGATTACCTCAGCCAATTGGCTTGGGGGCAACAGGTGCTACGCGGATTTCCCTCCCAAGCGCCTGTGGTTTGGCAGTTTTTGCTGCCCTTAATTACTGGGCTTGCCATTGGTCTTTTGCGCCGTGCTGGGGCCCAACCCCTGCCGGAATTGCATGTAACCCTTGCCCAACTGCGGCAAACAAACGAACAGCAACAAAGCCTTGATCTCAGTTTCAGAGGCAGCCACCTTTTGCTGGGGCTGCTTGCCTTAGTGGGGGGTGGAAGCCTTGGCCCGGAGGCGATGCTGAGCCGGATGCTGGCCGAAATAAACCTCAACCTAAAACGAGTTCAACAATCAATAAGCCCAAAAATCAACTTAACCAAATCCCGCTGGAGCTGGCTGGCGGCGCTGCTGGGCGGAATCGCTGGCTTTGCCCTAACCCAAGGTTTCAACAGGTTTGGTGGTGGTGAACAGGGGGTTGCCTTTATTTGGCCGCAAAGCCCCAGCCAGGCGGGCTTGAACCTGCTGTGGGCCCTGGTGCTTGGCCTGCTTGGCGGCTGCTTGGGCTTGTTGTTTTTGGGATTGCGGCAGCAACTAAGCAAGCAATGGCAACGCTTCTCGGTGTCAACCCTGAACCAGGCGCTGTTCGCAGGGCTGGTGCTGGCTTTAGTAAATATTTGGCAACCGCTTGCTTTGTTTTCTGGGGAGCAACAATTGAGCCCCCTGCTCCAAGGCGCATTGATGCAGGGGCCAGGGGCACTTTTGCTGCTTGGCCTTCTAAAAATTGGCCTTTGCGCCCTCTGCCTAGAGAGCGGCTGGGTGGGCGGCCTTTTCTTTCCTTTGATAATTGGCGCTGCTGCGATCGCTTCAGGGCTTCATCAAGCCCTAGGGATCATTCCCAACGAGGTGGCGGTTAGCGCACTGGTGGCAAGCATTCAAGCGGCGATCTTGGCCCAACCACTGGTGCCCCTATTCGTAACACTGGCGGTTCTAAAGGGCCATGCCTTACCGGCGGCACTGCTGGGCAGTTTGGTGGGATGGCAACTGGGCAAACAAGGCAAAAAAACAACAGCTCAGCCTTGATCCCACTAGGGTTTCGAAAGATGAACTTTTGTAATGATCGAACCGGCGCTGCTTGGGGCAATCGCTCTTGCCATCGGCATCATTCTCTACCTAAGGCCCAACTCAGACGACGACGACTCGGGCGGCGGCATCCTGCAACCAATCCCGGTTGCCGTGAGGCGTCGCTATTGAACATTTGTTATAGCTATTGAGAAGCACTTGCAAATAGCCCCGTTTTAGTTATAGGTTGAGATCAGTTCTCAACAAGCCTTTGGTTCGTTCTTTTGTTTGGCTTTATTTGCCTGCTTTTTTCTGCTTAGCCGCGGCCCCTGCCGGAGCTGAATCGATCGGGGTTTATTCGGGCCGTCATTACAACAGCGATAAGCAGCTCTACAAACTTTTTAGCCAACGCACCGGCATCGAAGTAAATCTGCTGGAAGCTAAAGATGATGCCCTCATACAGCGTTTACAGGCAGAGGGTTCCGGCAGCCCTGCCGATGTGCTCGTGCTCGTGGATGCAGCGCGGCTTGATCGCGCCGCTGATTTAGGCCTGTTTAAACCACTTAAATCGCCCCAGTTGCTGAGGGAAGTGCCGGTTCAATATCGCGACAGCCGCGGCCGTTGGTTTGGCCTCACCCGCAGGGTGAGGGCTGTAATCGTTAACCCAAAATTGGTTTCTCCGGCTTCAATTCGCACCTATGGCGACCTGGCCAGCCCCCAATTGAAAGGCAAGCTTTGCCTAAGGGATCGTAAAAGCGTTTACAACCAATCCCTAGTGGCAGATCAATTGGTGAGCAACGGAGCAGTTGCCACCAGCAGCTGGATCAAATCGATGCAGGCAAATCTTGCCCAGCCCGTATTCAGCTCTGACACCGCCCTAACTAGGGCTGTTGCCCAAGGGCAATGCGGAGCAGCCCTGGTGAATACCTATTACGTAGCCCGCATGCTTTCCGGAGAATCCGGGGAGGCGGATCAACGCCTAGCAAAAAATCTCAAATTGATAATGCCAAACCCAGCCCACGTGAATATCAGCGGTGCTGGTGTAACAAGCTCAGCCCGCAATCCAGAAGCAGCTCAAAAACTGATTGAATTTCTGGCTTCCCCTAGTGGCGGCAAAGGTTATGCCGAAGCCAACAACGAATATCCACTTAAAGGCTATGGCGATAACCCATGGTTGAAAAGTTTTGGCCCCTTTAAAACCAGTGGCATTTCAGCCGAAACCCTTGGTGCCAACAACAAACTTGCCGTGCAATTAATGGAAAACAACGATTGGAAATAAGGCTGCCCCCCCGTTTCAACCTGCTTGCAATCCTCAGCGGCACTGCAGCCCTCAATCTGCTGCCCTTGATTGGTCTTTTCTTTTATTGCCTCTCAAGGCCAGGAGGCGCCTTCAGCGCCCTTGGCCGCGAAGGGTTTGAGCAACTGGGCAACACCCTGCTGCTTTTGTTGCTGGTGGCCATTGGTGTGGGCTGCCTTGGCACCGCCATCGGCTGGTTAACGGCATGTTGCAGGTTTCCGGCTAGGGGGCTGCTCACCATTGCCCAGCTGATACCGCTTGCCATCCCCGCCTACCTGGAAGCAGCAGTTATTACCGATCTGGGCAGTCGCCATGGGCTGCGCCTGCATGGAATCAGCTGGGCTGCAGCGGTGTTGATCCTCAGCACCATGCCCTATGTGGTGTTATTAAGCCGCGACAGCTTTCGTCAAAGCGGTCGCCGCCACCTGGAAGCCAGCCGCAGCCTTGGTTTAGCAGCATGGGGCAGCTTCAAACGCGTGGCCCTTCCCATGGCCTTACCAGCCATTGCCAGCGGCATTGCCCTTGCAGGCATGGAAGTGGTGAATGAATTTGGCGCCGTTGAATTACTGGGGGTACCAACCCTTTCCACTGGCCTGCTGCAGCGCTGGCAGGGAGAGGGCGACCCCCAGGGTGCCACAAGCCTTGCCCTCACTGCCCTTGCCGTGGTGGCTTTGCTGGTGGCGGCGGAACGCTGGCAAAGGCGCCTTAGTCGCCGCTGGGATCAAGCCGGCCCCGGCGATCGCTTTGAGGGCTGGCAGCTACATGGCCCTAGGGCCTGGCTTGCCTCAAGCCTTTGCCTCTTGCCGCCCCTACTGAGTGGCGGTATCCCACTGATTTGGATTTGTAGCAGTTGGGACCAGTTGCGCCAGGAAAACCTGGCTGAATTAATTGGCCTCAGCGGCCGCAGCTTGGCCCTTGGCCTTGGCGCTGCAGTGCTTGCCCTTTTTATGGCCCTGATTTTGGCCGTTGGTAGCCGTTGGTTAAAGCTGCCCTGGTTGCAGGCTTCCGTGTTTATGGCTGGCCTTGGCTATGCGGTGCCGGGGGCGGTGTTAGCCCTTGCCCTATTGCTCCTATTTGCCCCCCTTGGCGTACCACCCCTACTGCTATTGCTATGGGGATATGGCAATCGCTTTTTAGCGGTGGCAAAAGGGGGCCTAGATGCAAGTTTAGAAAGGCTGCCCCCCAGCATCGAAGAAGCGGCAGCAAGCCTCGGTAAAAACTGGCAAAGCGTTTTAACAATGGTGCACCTGCCGGTTCTGCGCAGCCCCCTGCTGCTGGCGGGCCTTTTGGTGTTTGTAGACACCGTTAAGGAGTTACCGCTCACCTTTGCCCTGCGTCCATTTAATTTCGACACCTTGGCGGTGCGGGTTTATCAATACGCCAGTGATGAAAGGCTTGGCGCTGCCCTTGCACCTGCACTTTTGATCGTTGGCTTGGGGCTTAGCTCCGCCCTAATGCTGGTGCCGCAACTGCGGGAGGAAACAACAGGGCCTTTGCCCCCGGTTGCAAACTGATTCGGCAAAAACTACCCAGCTCCAACTCCTGCTCAAGGGGCACTTTTAGGCGCAGCAATTCGCCTTGCAATTCAAATTGATAAAGCCATTCATCACCAAGAAATTCTCGGCCCACAAGCTTTGCTGAACCGTTGGCATCAAGCTGCACCGCGAGGGAGTCTTGACGCAGCAACACATCACAATCTGGTGTGGCTGGCGCGCCGGCTACACCAAAGGCAGCGCCACCATCGGCAAGGGCTTGAATGCAACTGAGGGGCAACACATTGCCCTGCAGCACAAATCTGGCCACGAATGCCGTGGCCGGTTCAGCCACCAGCTGGCGGGGGCTGGAGTATTGATGCCAACCGCCATCTTTCATGACCGCTACGCGATCGCATACGGCGAGGGCCTCCTGGGGATCATGGGTAACCATCACCGCACTAACGCCGCATTCAGCTAGCACTTGGCGCAGTTCACTGCGTAAGCGCAAACGCACTTCCACATCAAGGTTGGAGAAGGGTTCATCCAAAAGCAGTAATTGCGGCCCGGGCGCCAGGGCTCTCACTAGGGCCAACCGCTGGCGCTGGCCGCCGGACAGCTCATGGGGATAACGGCGCTTTAATTCATTGATACCCAATTGAACCAATAGCCATTCAGCCCGGCGCTGATCAGCTGCAGTGCGGCAGCCAAAACTGGCATTTTGCCAAGCATCTAGGTGGGGGAAAAGGGCGTAGTCCTGAAACACCATGCCCACCCCACGCCGTTCAGGCGGCAGGCAGCGCTGGGGAGAGGAAATGAGCTGGCCGCCAAGGGAAATGCTGCCCTGAACGGGGCGTTCAAACCCAGCAATCAGGCGCAGCAGGGTGGTTTTACCGCAGCCCGAAGGGCCAAGTAAACCGATTAATTCACCAGCTTCAAGTTCAAAACTGATATCTTCCAAGGCCCATTCCCCTGGGCTGTAGTGATGCCAGAGGTGGGTTGCTTCTAAAAGAGCCATTGCACTATCAAACCGCAGCGGCGCAGGCCCCACACAGGCCCCTCACTGTGAGCCTGGAGCTAAGCAAGCGAAAACCATGTTTGGCAGCGGCATCAGCGCCTGCTTGCAACACCTGGGCGCTATCAAATTCCTCCGTGCGGCCGCAGGCGGCGCAAACCAAATGGTGATGGTCGTGCTGTTCAGCACTTGCCAGTTCAAATCTGCGGCTGCCCTCAGGTAATTCCAATTCCCGCAGTAGGGCCATGGAGGCCAGCAGGCGCAGGGTGCGATAAACGGTGGCGAGGGAAACGCGCGCATCTGCCCTGAGCAACTGCAGGTGCACGTCTTCGGCGCTGAGGTGATGGCCGGCGCCAACCCGTTCAAAAAGGTCTAGAACCCTTTGCCGCTGTGGTGTTAGGCGCTGGCCACGGCCATGTAAATCGTGGCGTAAACCCCCGGATACCGCCACAACAAAAGCTAACTTTTCTCAATACTAATTGTTATTGCGAGCGGATTGCAAGCCGTTGGTCGATTTGTGCCCCTGCTGCTGCCAATAATTCCGCTCCAACGCTGATCAAGCGATAGCTCACCAACACCGCAAGCAGTTCAGCCTCTGGAATTAAGCCCCGCAGCCGCGCTAGCAACACCAATTCGAATACACCGATCCCGCCGGGGGCGCCAGGCACCACCAAACCCACCACCCAGGCAAGGCAAAAGGCCGCTAGCCACACCCCAAGGCCAAGGCTGGAGATACTGCTGAAAGTGGCAATACAACAGCCAAAACCAGCAAAGCGCAGCAATAGAAACGGCAGTTCCAGCAGCAGTGGTTGCCAAGGGCTACCCAGCAATGGAGCATCACTGGAGCATTCCTCGGCCGGGCCCAGCATTGCCCGTTTGCTGCGCAGCAAACGTTCCAGTAGTGGGTTCAACCAGCAGGGCCGCAATAACAACAGTGCAAAGGGTGCAAGCAAACCAAGTCCCCACTGCAATCCCCCCAGGGGCACCAGGCAAAGGGCAGCAATCATCATCAACAGCGGATCAAGCAACACCGCCAAGAGGGCCCGCCGCCCTGAAAAAGCTTGGCTGCGCAGCCAGCGCAAACGGCCCAGTTGATGCCAAATGCCGCCAGGCAAATATTTGTACACATTGGTGCGTATAAACAGCAGCAAAACCTGGGGTAGTGGCAGGGGCACCCTCAACCATTGGAGCAAGGCCCACCAGGCGATGGCGTTTAACCATTGGGCCGCCACCGTGGCTCCAAGCCCAAAAAGCAATAGGGCCCAACCCTCTTGATCGGGAGCCAATTCCAAAACCTGGTTGCCATGGCGCCAAAGGGCAATGCCAAGCAGCAGCACACTCAGGGGACCCACCAGCCAGGAAAGGCGGATTTTTTTCATGGTTGATGGTTTGCCAAGGCAGAGCGCAATTCAGCCCAACCCAAGCCATGCTCCCTTGCCAGCCGCGCCAATTCATCCGCTTCCACCTTCACTCGCCCCTGGGCTTGCTTTGCCTGTACCGGCCCCCAAGGGCTGTTAAGCGTTATCGCTTGTCGGGGTAATACCCACCGGGATTCCAACTTTTCCCTGAGGCCAAGGCTGCTGCTGTGCTGCCACCAGATCGAGCGCAGGGATTGGGCTAGTTCCGGCGGAGCCAAGCTGGTTAAAAGCACACCTGGTCGACCCTTTTTCATTTGAATCGGGGTTGCAAAAACCTCAAGGGCCCCGGCTAAACGCAACTGCTCCTGCAAAAAAGCCAAGGCTTCGCCGTCCATATCATCGATCTGGCACTCCTGCACGAGCAACGTTTCGGTGCTGGCCTGCTCTTCTTGCTTTTGAACAGTTGGTTGCCATAGGCGCAACAGGTTGGGGCGATCCAACTGTTGCTCGCCTAATCCGATGCCCACCATGGCTGGGATATGGGCTGGGGGGGCGCAAAAGCGCTCTACCCAAACACTCAAAAGCGCCATCCCCGTTGGGGTGGTGAGTTCAGCAGCGGGAAAACCAAGGCTGCTGGCCAAGGGGATTTGGCGTTGCCTGGCGATTTCCAATACGGCCGGCACCGGCACCGGCAACACCCCATGGGCACTGCGCACATGGCCATGGCCAGCGGGTGGCGGGCTGGCGAGCAGGTGATCTATGCCGAAATGCAACAGGCCAGCGCATACGCCCACCACATCAACCAAGGCATCAATGGCGCCCACTTCATGGAAATGCACCTGGCTTGGGCTTAAGCCATGCACCCTGGCCTCCGCCTCCGCCAACAAACTAAAAACCTCAATCACCTTGAGGCGCAATGGCTCAGGCCAGGCGGCTGCTTCCAGCTGGGGCTTGAGCTCACGCCAGAGGCGATGGGGGGGTGATTGCTCAAGTAATTCAACTCTGAGCTTGGTGCCCCGCAGGCCGCCATTGCGGCCCTCAGCCACATGCAAACGAAATGCCTCGCCAAGGCCAAGGGCAGCAAGGGGTGCTAACACCACCTCTTGCCCTAAACCTTGGTCGAACAGGGCGGCCAGCAGCATGTCCCCCGCCACACCGGTGGGGGCATCCAAATAGGCCCAATGGGCGGCCATTAGCGGCGGGGGCGCTTTTTAGCTGCGCCACCGCGACGATCACTGCGTTGCGGCATCGGCGCAATTACTTCCCAGTGTTCAATTTGAAGTAATTCCCCCTGTAAGCGCACGCGTAGATCAAGGAAATGGCGCAGATGTTCAAGGGGAATATTGCCCTTGAGCTGCAGCTTGAACGG
This sequence comes from Synechococcus lacustris Maggiore-St4-Slac, assembly GCF_024345595.1. Classification (NCBI taxonomy): domain Bacteria; kingdom Bacillati; phylum Cyanobacteriota; class Cyanophyceae; order Synechococcales; family Synechococcaceae; genus Synechococcus; species Synechococcus lacustris. The sequence continues at coordinate 103,930 of NZ_JAGQBK010000005.1, forward strand.
TTGGGGGCGGCTGCCATCAGCGCGGGGTAATTGGCGGATTTTGATTACCAAATCACCGGTTTCAGGCTTGGTGTAGATCAATTCGCCCCTCACGGAAAAGAATCCATCCCCCTCCGGCAGGGAATCAGCCAGATCCTCCCCATCACTGGCCAGGGTGCTTGGTTCCCACACACCCACCACCTGCAGATGCAATTTTTGATCATCTCTGCTGCGGGGATAAACCACCCAGAGGTGTTCCTGCTCCAAATTGAGGTGTCGCTTCACCAAGCTCAACACCCGCCCCAGCAACACCGCATCGATGGCGCTGCCATCGGCAGTGGTGAGGTTGCCGCGGGTGAGCACATCAGTGCTGGCGGGGCAATAGGTACCCCTAACGATTCCGATCGCCCGGAACTGCAGCGGTTCATTAACCGGAGGAATCGGGTGCTGACGCATCAGAAAGGCAGAACCGGGCTGAACCACATTGAAATCTAGCGATCCCCCTGACAGCGCTCGCCTTAAACGGTTTACTAGATAAAAATCAGGCGCATCCCTTGCTTAATAAACCCATTGCAGCAGTGGCAGCCATTGGCCTTGCTGGCTTGGGCGGTTGGTGGCTCGGCCACACCAGCAAGCAAATCGAAGCAGCTGAAACTCCCCAAACGGCCTTTAAACAACGCCGCGCGCCCCTAGAAGCAAAGTTAAAGGGCGGCACTGCTAGTGATGCGGAGCAACTGCAGCTGCTCAAATTACGCCTAGCCCTTGGCGATAAAAGCGCTGCCCTTGGCCTACTTGAAACCCTTAGCGACCAAAGGCCAGAAAATTGGCAGTTGCGCTTGATGTTGGCTGATCTCCGCAGGCAGCAGCAGGATCAAAGCGGTGCGGAAAGGGAAATCCGCCAGGTGCTGAATGTGAAACCACTGCAGCCAGAGGCCTGGCAGCAATTGAGCCAACTGCAGTTGAACCAAGGCAAGGGGGCCCAGCTGGAGGCGCAACTAAAAAGCAGCGCGGTGATAGCAAAAACAAAACCAGAGGGCCTGCCCCTTGGGCTATTGCTTGCTGATGTGCAGCAAAGGCGTCAGCAAAGTAAAAGTGCCGAAAACACCTACCGCGATCTGATCGGTCGCTATCCGGAGGATCCACGGCCCCTATTGGCTTTAGCCCTGCAAAAACAGGAGGCGGGCGAAGGGGAAGCAGCTGTTGCCTTAATTAGGGAGGCGCGTCAACGGGTGCCGGAAAAATCACGGCCCGTTTTAGATCAAGTAGCCGCCAGTTGGATGGTTAAAAGCGTGCGCCAGCAGGCTCAAGGCCCCACTGGCCGCGCCTTGGCCGCTGGGGCCGTTGGTTTATCTAATTGACGCAGGGCTTCATCCACAGCATCACTGGGGGAGGTGGCGCTATCCATCGAGCTGGAATTGCGCAAACGGTTCATCAACTCCATTGGATTAGTTACATCCAGAAGTGAGTTACTCGGTTTTGTGGTGCCGTAGTTGTAGAGATTTTGCTCTTGGATGCTTTCATTTTTGGGATTTGCATGGCCGGCGCCCGATGCAATCAGGCCCAAGAGGGCTGCAGGCAGGGCAGCACGCAACAGGTTTGTAGCTTGATTAGGCATGGATCAGCTATTAAGTGCAACAAGTTTAAAGGCCACTTTCGGTGCGGATCGCCACTTGGAACGTGAATTCAATTCGCAGCCGGCAGGAACATCTGCTGCGCTGGCTTGCAGCGGCCCAACCTGATGTGTTGGGGCTGCAGGAAACCAAGGTGGAGGATGGCCTTTTTCCGCAGGCAGCAATTGAAGCGGCCGGTTATGAAACAGCCATCAGCGGCCAAAAGAGTTACAACGGCGTGGCCCTTTTAAGCCGGCTTCCATTGGAAGACGTGCGCATTGGTTTTGCTGCTCTGCTGCCGGGTGATCAAGAAGCAGAGCAATTAGGCGAGCAGAAACGGGTAATTAGCGCCTCCGTTGAAGGGGTTCGAATACTCAACCTATATGTGCCAAATGGCTCTGATTTGAAATCGGATAAATACAACTACAAATTAGCCTGGCTGAATTGTTTAAACCGTTATCTAACGGTGCAGAGGCAACAGGGGGAACCCCTTTGCATGATGGGTGATTTCAACATTGCCCTAGAAGATATCGATCTTGCTAACCCCAGCCGCCACAATGGCGGGATCATGGCATCAGCACCTGAACGTCAAGCCCTAAGGGCATGTATTGGCACTGATTTAGAAGATGCCTTTCGCCTATTTGAAACTGAAGCTGGCCATTGGAGCTGGTGGGATTACCGCTCGGGGGCCTGGGATCGCGATCAGGGCTGGCGCATTGATCACATATATATCAGTGAGGAATTACAACAGCGGGCCATGGGTTGCATGATCCATAAAAGCGAAAGGGGTGAACTTAAACCAAGCGACCACGCCCCTGTAAGCATTGATATTGGTGATGGCGCAGAGGAGGAAGATAACTTCTAAATAACCACCACCTCAGGCGGTAGCTCCAAATGCTGGGAGCGCCTATGGGCTTCAGCGCAGCCCACTGGCGTGGGAAATAATTTACCTGGATTAGCCCGCTGCTCGGGGTCGAACGCTTTACGCACTAATTGCATTGTTTCAAGATCGGCGGCATCAAACATCCAATCAAGAAAACAACGCTTATCACTACCAACTCCATGTTCACCACTGATGCTGCCACCCACATCAACGCAAAGCCGCAGGATAGCTGCCCCTAAAGCTTTCACCCGATCCTTCACACCTAGTTCTGCGCCGTTGTAGAGAATCAATGGATGCAGGTTGCCATCACCGGCATGGAACACATTCGCCACAGGCAATTGATGCTTCTGGCTGAGTTGATCAATGGCAGCAAGCACCATCGGCAGGCTGCTGCGGGGCACTACACCATCTTGAAGGTAGTAATTGGGATATAAACGACCCAGAGCTGAAATTGCACTTTTACGACCAAGCCAGAGGCGAGCGCGATCTTCAGCAGAGGTTGCTTTTTGCACCTGGCGGGCGCCGGCTTGGCGGCAGAGCCCATCACACAATTGCATCGCAATCTCCACCTCAGGGCCACTGCCATCGAGTTCGATTAATAAAGCTGCCGCTGCATCAACCGGATATAGCTCTTGATCGAGCATTGAATCCACGGCGCGAATCGTGAAGTTGTCCATGATTTCCATGCCCGCCGGCAACAGGCCAGCGGCCGTAACGGCACGCACCGCTTCCCCTGCTGCTTCCATCGAGCCGAAATCAGCCAATAAAACAGCCACCGCTTCCGGCTGGCGCAGGATGCGCAGGGTGATTGAGGTGGCAATGCCGAGGGTGCCCTCACTGCCGATAAAAACACCGCGCAAATCAAGCCCTGGCATTTCCGCTAAGGGGCCGCCCAGGGTGGTGATAGTGCCATCGGGGAGCACCACCTCCAGCTCCAACACATGGTTGCTGGTAACGCCGTATTTGAGGCAATGCACCCCGCCTGAATTTTCTGCCACATTGCCGCCCACGCTGCAGGCCACTTGGCTGGAGGGATCAGGGGCGAAATAAAAACCATCACCACTCACAGCCCGTGTTACCCAGCTATTGATCACACCCGGTTGCACGGTGATGCGTTGATTAGCGAGATCAACTGAAAGCACCTGGCGCATGCGGCTGGTGATCACAAGCAAGGCCGGTTGTTCAACTAAGGCACCACCAGACAAACCAGTGCCACTGCCCCGTGCCACAAACGGAACGCCAAGCTGCTGGCATAACTTCAAGATGGCGGCCACATCAGCGGTGCTTTCAGGCAACACCGCAAGGGGTGGTTGATGGCGTTCCATCGTGAGGCCATCGCAGTTGTAGCTGAGAAGCTCCTGCGCTTTGCTCACCACTGCTTTTGCAGGTAAAAATGCACGTAATTGCTGCTCTAGGGCTCGCCAATCAATGGCAGTGGCTGCACCCACGATTTTTACAAATACACAATCTCAGCCTATAAGGCGCAAAGCTGGGGCGTTTTAGGCGAGGATAGTTGCTTGTGATCTAGCCAGATACCTGGCCCCCAAGCTTTGGTAACAGCTTCAGCCCTGAACACAAGCCGCTCAGAAGCATTGTTTGCAGCGGCCCAAAAGCTGATGCCGGGCGGTGTGAACTCACCGGTGCGAGCTTTTAAATCGGTGGGGGGCCAACCGATTCTGTTTGATCGGGTGGAAGGCGCCTATGCCTGGGATGTGGATGGCAACCGCTATATCGATTACATCGGCAGCTGGGGACCGGCCATCTGCGGCCATGCCCATCCGGAGGTAATTGAAGCCCTGCATCAAGCCCTAGCCAAAGGCACCAGTTTTGGCGCCCCCTGCGCCCTGGAAAACCAGCTGGCCCAGATGGTTATCGATGCGGTGCCAAGCGTTGAGATGGTGCGCTTTGTAAATAGCGGCACTGAGGCCTGCATGGCGGTGTTGCGGCTGATGCGTGCCTATACGGGCCGCGACAAATTGATCAAATTTGAAGGTTGTTACCACGGCCATGCCGACATGTTTTTGGTGAAGGCCGGTTCAGGGGTTGCAACCCTGGGTTTGCCTGATTCCCCTGGGGTGCCAAGTAGCACCACTGCAAATACGCTCACTGCTCCCTACAACGATTTAGAAGCAGTAAAGGAATTATTTGCTGCTAATCCAGATTCAATCGCTGGGGTGATCCTTGAGCCTGTGGTTGGTAATGCCGGTTTTATTCCACCGGATTTTGGTTTTCTTGAAGGGCTAAGGGAACTCACCAATGAATATGGCGCCCTACTGGTATTTGATGAAGTGATGACTGGTTTCCGCATTGCCTATGGCGGTGCCCAAGCCAAATTTGGTGTTACACCAGATCTCACCACCATGGGCAAGGTGATTGGTGGTGGCTTGCCTGTAGGTGCCTATGGCGGCCGCGCAGAAATCATGGCGATGGTGGCGCCGGCTGGGCCGATGTATCAAGCCGGAACCCTGAGCGGTAATCCACTGGCGATGACGGCCGGCATCAAAACCCTTGAACTGTTAAAACAACCCGGTTGCTACGAACAATTGGAAGCCCGCACAAAACGGCTTTCAAATGGCATTCAAGCTGCCGCCCAGGCAGCTGGTTTACCGATATGTGGCAGCAGCATCAGTGCAATGTTTGGCTTCTTTCTATGTGAAGGCCCGGTGCGTAATTTTGAAGAAGCAAAATCAGCAGACACAACCAGATTTGCAAAATTACATCGAGCAATGTTGGAGCGTGGGGTGTATCTTGCACCAAGTGCATTTGAAGCAGGTTTTACCTCCCTTGCCCACTCAGAGGCTGATATCGATGCCACAATTGATGCCTTCCGTGAAAGTTTTGCCAGTATTGCCTAAATGGCTATTGCTGCTGGGGCTACTGGCTAGCTGTAGCAGCACAAATAGCAACGCACCGGTAAACCTAAAAGCTGGCTTACCGGTGGGGGCTGTTTTATCTCTCACTGGTAACGCAAATGTTTATGGGCAAGACCAACGGATTGGCCTCGAGCTAGCCCAGGCAGCGTTTAAACCAGGCAGCAGCATCCCTTTAAACCTAAGCATCGAAGATGGCGGCAGTGATGAAGCAGGTGCAATAAATGCCTTTAATTTATTAATTAATCGCGGCAGCGCGGCACTTATTGGTCCCACCCTTTCGCAACAAGCCTTTGCCGCTAGCCCAATCGCTCAAAGGCGTGGTGTGCCAGTGGTTGCACCTTCAAATACAGCAACTGGTATACCGGAACTTGGTAATTTCATCAGCCGTGTATCAGCCCAAAGTTTAGTAATTGCACCGCTATCAATCGCTAAAGCATTGCAGCTAAATCCTGCCATCAATCGGGTAGCTATATTTTATGCAAATGATGATGCCTACAGCACCTCGGAAACAGCAATCTTTCAAAAGGCAATTAAAGCTAAGGGCCTAAACACAGTTACAGTGCAACGTACGCAGCTAAATGATCAAGATTTCCTCAATCAGATCACCTCGGCATTAAGGGCGAAACCAGATATGGTTGTGTTGTCTTTGCAGGCGGTAGATGGTGGTAATTTAATTCGTCAATTGCGGGAACTGGGCTTTAAAGGCACGATCGTTGTAGGTAATGGTATGAATACGCCTAATATTTATCCAATTTGCCAAAAAAACTGTGATGGCATCTTGATCGCTCAGGCCTATAGCCCAGAGCTGCAAACTGATGCCAATCGCTCTTTTGTAGCCCGCTTTAAGGCGCAACAAGCTGGTGCGGTGCCACCGCAATTAACAGCCCAAGCCTATGCTGCCTACCAGGTAATTGCAGAAGCAACAGAAAGGCTAAATAAACGCCAACCATTAGAAGCCAAACCCCTACGTGAGGTGCGTATTTTGCTAAATGAAGAAATTCTTAGGGGTACTTACAAAACCCCCTTAGGTAAAATCAGCTTTAGCCCTGAAGGAGAAGTAATACAAGAGAGTTTCTTTGTTGCTCAAGTGCGCATGAACCCCGATGGACGCAGCGGTAAATTTACCCTGTTGCCCTAAATAAGTGCCATGGATGGTTTATTACAGCTCTTAATCAATGGCATATCAATTGGTGCAACCTATGCCCTCTTTGCCCTTGGCTATACGCTTGTATTTTCAGTACTTGGGGTGATTAACTTCGCCCATGGCGCCGTATTCACATGCGGTGCCTATTTCACATACCTATTACTTGGCGGTGCTGTTGGCAGCAATGGCATGTTGGCTGGCATGCATTTCCCCCTAGCCTTACCACTCTTAGTTGCATTACCGCTGGCTGGCATTGCAGCTGCAGCTATGGGCCTTCTAGTGGAAGCCGTTGCTTTTAAACCCCTGCGCCGCAGGGGTGCTGAACCACTGCTCTATCTAATAACCAGCCTTGGGGCAGGTGTTATTTTAGTGAATTTAATTCAGCTCTTAATGGGTGCTGAAGCCTACGCCTTACCTGGAAACCTACTGGGTAGATGGCCAGCAGCATTAGCACTTGGCCATGGTGTTCAAATTCGTACGGTGCAACTACTGCTTTTAATAGTTGCAGGTATAGCAATGCTTATTTTGAGCCTATGGCTTAATCGCAGCAGCTATGGCAAGGCACTTCAAGCAGTAGCAGAAGACGGCACCACAGCACGGCTACTTGGGATTAATAGCGGCGCAATAATTCAATTAGCATTTGCTATCGCTAGTTTTTTAGCAGGTATTTCCGGCGGCCTAGTAGCCCTCAGTGTAAATATTGGCGGCCCCTATTTCGGCATCGGTTATGGCCTTAAGGGGCTTGGAGTGCTCGTGCTAGGCGGCCTTGGCAGCGCGCCTGGTGCAGTGCTTGGTGGTTTAATCATTGGCATTGCCGAAGCCCTTGTGCCCGCAAAACTATCTGCTTATAAAGATGCAGTTGCCTTTGCTTTTTTATTTTTAATGTTGATCTTGCGCCCCCAAGGCCTCCTTGGTAAGCCGCCAATGGAAAAGGTTTAATCACACAATGATTGATATTTCCCTATTTGTGTTGATGCTGCTTGGCGCCCTGCTTGCCCTGGCTGTATACCTACCCCTGCGGGCTGGTCAACTATCCCTTGCCACTCCAGGTTTTTATACAATTGGTGGCACAGTTGCAGCATTGCTATCTACCCAATTACCAGGTTTAGGTGGAAGCGATGCTGTTTATCCATTAACTTCACTACTATTAGAAATGATTGTTGCCATAGCTGTAGCTGGGCTACTAGCATTTTTGATTGGCAAACCAGTTCTTAAATTAAGGGGTATTTATTTAGCAATTGCTACCATTGCCTTGGTAGAAATATTGAGGGTTGTATTACTTAGCAGCCCCTGGTTTGGAGCAGCAGTTGGCATCTTTGCTATTCCCCAGCCATTTGAAGGGCCTGAGGGATATCTAATCGCCTATGGCCTATTACTGGCAATAGTTGCATGGGCATGCGCCCGGCTCGAGCGCAAACCCCTGGGCATGGCAATGGCAGCAATTCGTGATGATGAATTAGCAGCTCGCTGCATGGGCGTAAGCACTGATCAAGTTAAATTAATTGCTTTCGTATTGAGTGCCATAGTGGCAGCTGCAGCCGGCGTATTAGCAGCCCATTATTTCAATAGTTGGAATGCACGCCAGGCAAACTTTGATGCCAGCATCACAACACTAGCCTTTGTTGTTTTAGGTGGTAGCCGCACCTGGCTAGGGCCTGTGATTGGCGGTTTAGTGTTAACGGCACTGCCGGAATTACTAAGGCCAATCGGTGATCTACGCCTCATCGTTTTTGGCCTGGTTATCCTTCTGGGGCCCATATTTATCCCCCAGGGATTAATAAAAGCCAAACAATCATGAGTGCACCAACATTCACAAATAATTTATTAGAAATAGAGCAACTAAGCGTTTGCTTTGGTGGCCTGCAGGCATTAGATAGGGTTAATTTAAGCATTAATGAAGGTGAAATTCTTGGTTTAATTGGCCCAAATGGCGCAGGTAAAACCACCCTATTTAATGTAATAACAGGCCTCACAGCTCCAAGCCATGGGCAATTGCGTTGGCAAGGTAATTCGCTAGCTGGCAAGAAACCAGAACAGATCTGCAGGCTAGGTTTAGCACGAACTTTTCAAAACCTACGCCTCTTTCGTGAATTGAGTTGTATCAATAACCTGCAAGTTGCCATGGGCAGCAACAACCGTCGCGCCGCCCTAGAACTCTTAGCATTGGTGCAATTGCAAGAAAAAGCTGATGCTGCAGCTGCTTCCTTAGCCTATGGCGATCAAAGGAAACTTGAATTTGCTCGGGCCTTAGCAACAAAGCCAAAGTTGTTGCTGCTTGATGAACCAGCAGCCGGCATGAATCCAATTGAAAAGCAGGATTTACAAGCGCTCGTGCAGCGGGTGCGTTGCCAATTCAAAATAACAATTTTAATTATTGAACACCATGTGCCATTAATGATGCAGTTATGTGATCGATTGGCGGTGCTTAATTTCGGCCGTTGCATCGCCCTCGGTAGCCCCGAACAGGTGCGCCGTGATCCCCTGGTGATTGAGGCCTATCTAGGCAGCCAAAGATGACAGCTACTCCCTTACTAGAGCTCAAACAACTTGGGGTGCGCTACGGCAACATTTGGGCTGTGCGGCAATTAAATCTTTCGATTGCAAGCGGTGAATGCGTAGCCCTCTTGGGCTCTAATGGTGCAGGTAAAAGCAGCACCCTAAGGGCAATATCTAGGTTGTTGCCGGCAGCAGAAGGCAAAATCCTCTGGGCTAATAAATGCTTATCATCCTTTAGAACAGAAGCAACAGTGCGGCTAGGCATCAGCCACTGCCCAGAGGGTAGGCGTGTGTTAGCAAAGCAAACGGTATTAGCCAACCTAGAGCTGGGTGCATGGCTGAGGCGGGATAAAAAAGCGATTAAAATAGATTTAGATTATTGCTATCAATTATTTCCGCGCTTAGCTGAAAGGCGCCTGCAATTGGCGGGTAGCCTCAGTGGTGGTGAGCAGCAGATGCTGGCGATTGCAAGGGCATTAATGGCAAAACCAAGCCTATTGCTATTGGATGAACCAAGCCTAGGTTTAGCGCCCCTTTTAGTTGATGAATTGATGCAGTGCCTAGCCAAATTAAATAAAGATGGTTTAACAATGCTGCTTGTTGAACAAAATATATATGCAGCCCTTGCAATTGCCCAGCGTGGTTATGTGCTTGAAGCCGGTGAATTGGTGCTGGAGGGCACAGCTCAGGAGCTGCGGGAAAACAGCAACCTAAGGAGGTCCTATCTTGGCGATGAGTGATGAATATGCTTAGCAGAAGATCTTTATTTGGCTTAGCCGGTAGTGGCCAGATTTAAGGCTTGGCCTGTTTAGCGATATCAATAGTAGCTATGGATCTACAAACTATTTAGATACAGTAGAAGCAGGAATTAAATTTATCCTTGCAAGTAAACCAGATCAAGTGATCTGCGCTGGTGACATGATTGCAGGCCAAAAATGCTGATCGAGCTGCAGCAAATCGTTTTTAGCAGCCAAGAAAGCATCAACTAGGCCTTAATTAAATAATATTTTTTGGTTGGTTTGGGATGCATCCAGTGCCAGATATCAAACCAGCAACAAAATTGGGCCCGTGAGCAACTCGCAAGCTCAAGCGCAAGAAAGGCAAAGATACGGATTGCCCTAGAACATTTACCCCTAAGGGGTGTTAGCCGCGGCCGCGATCAACCAGGCAAGGTTCTAGATCAAGCAAACAAACTCCAGCAAATCCTTGAGATTGGTGGCGTACATGCTTATGTAAGTTGGATTTAATTCAGCTAGGGGCAACAGGTAGTGGCCCGCGTCAATTAATTGTAGACACAAAACCCCCTCGCCAAAGCATCACCCTGTTAGACTTATTTTAGCAACAACGGGAAATATCAGAAACCAGCTATAGCTTTCCCGGTGGCAAAGAAATTAATTGGGATGAGTTACCCATCAATTTACCATCACATAATGGTCCACTATTACGCCGAATATCAAAGCGCAGTTCAATACTTAATTAAATCATATTTTGAAAACAAAATAAATACTTGCTAAGGCCGCTCAGGCAGCGCCGCCCCCTCAGATCTGCGCGGATCTGCAACACCAAGGCTGCCACCCCCAGGTATTAATTCCACACTATTGGCAGAACCCATCGCCGCTGTTCGCAACAACTTATGGCCTTTAGCTTCTAACAATCTTTGTGTATCAGGGCTGATGCCTTCCTCCATACTTAATTGATCAGGCCACAGCTGGCTATGCACCCTTGGAGCCAACACTGCACTTGCTAAATTCAAGCCATGCAGAATCCTATTTAATATCACCTGCAACACCGTAGTAATAATCCGGCTGCCGCCGGGGCTGCCGGTTGCAAGCCATGGTTCGCCATTGCTATTAAGCACAATTGTTGGTGTCATTGAACTCAATGGCCGTCTACCTGGCGCAATGGCATTGCGTTCCCCTTGCACTAATCCATAGGCATTAGCAACACCGGGCTTGGCGCTGAAATCATCCATCTCATTATTTAGTAAGAAGCCTGCCCCTGGTACGGCAATGCCATTGCCATAGGCAAAATTAAGCGTGGTGGTTAATGCCACCAAGGAACCATGGCGATCAGCTACCGATAGATGGGTTGTGTTAGTGCTGTTGCTTGGTAAGGGAGCTATTTGGCTTAATTGTTTGCTAGGGGTGTGCTTATCAAAATTGATCAAAGCCCGCAGCTGATCGGCATAGCTTTTGCTGGTGAGCCGCTGCACCGGAATTTCCATTTGGCTTGGATCACCGAGTTCACTGTTGCGATCGCGATAGGCCAAGTTCATTGCCTCCACCATGGCGTGAATTGTGGCCGCACCATTAAGGCCCATTTGGCCAAGGTTTAAAGGCTCCAGCAGATTGAGCAGCTGCACCAGCGCTACACCACCACTACTTGGAGGCGGCATAGATAAAACCGAATAGCCCATAAAACTGCCCCGCACCGGCTCCTGCCATGGGGCCCCATAGGCAGCGAGATCAGCGCGATTGATTAAACCGCCACCGGATCGCATCAAAGCATCAATCTGATCAGCAATTACGCCTTGATAAAAAGCCTTAGGCCCTTGGCTGCTAATTAAACGCAAAGTTGCTGCCAGTTGCGGCTGGCGCAGAATTTCCCCAGGCCGATAGGCCACATAACCAGCGGGATTACTAACAGATTTATTAATCGCTCGGTAATAGAGCCGTTTTGCATTTGGATCACCACCCAATAGCGGCATTGCCTGTTGCAACGATGCCGCTAATTCCGGATATACCGGAAACCCCCTATGGGCAAGGGCAACAGCTGGCGCCATCACTTCAGCGCGGCTCAACACACCAAATCGTTGCTGGGCCTCAAGCAAACCCGCCACTGTTCCCGGCACGCCGCTGCTAAGCAAACTGCGGGTGGCCTTTTGGCGATCCACCTCACCATCAGCGCCTAGGAACATTTCTGCGTAAGCGCGCCGTGGCGCCATCTCCCGGAAATTGAGGGCATAGGCCTTGCGCTGGCCTTGATGCCAAAACAACAAAAAGCCACCACCCCCCAAATTGCCGGCCTGGGGCAGCGTTACAGCTAAGGCAAATGCAGTTGCAACAGCAGCATCAATCGCATTGCCACCACGGCGCAGGATCGCCGCACCCACCCCACTGGCCAGCTGCTCTTGGCTGGCCACCATCCCCGCCGCTGAACGCACAGGTTGAATGCGTTGGCCCTGCTCCTGCAGCGGATTAACCAGCAGAGCAAGGCAAACTAACGAAGCCGAAAGTGCCAAACCATGGGCTGCAACATCCCCAGGCTGCCATTTATTTTGCTCAGTTGGCTTCTTTTAGCTGCTGCAACAGCCCTTGCCCTTGAACGCAGCGATACTTTTCGCCCAGAAGGGGCTGGGCCCCGCTGTTCTGATCAGATCAACATCCTTTTGCAAACTCGCCTAAATCGACTTGATCAACGCTGGCAAGAAAGCAATCCCAAAGCAACTGCGATGGAATTAGAAGCCCAAAAAGTAAACCAAGTGGTGCAAGCGGAGGCAATCAAAACCCATGCCCTAAAGCGTTACAAATGTGAATTAGAACTAACCCTTTAACGATAATTTTCAAATTGCAGGGGCACTTCCACATCTTGGCCACGGAGCAATTGGATTGCGGTTTGGAGATCGTCTTTATTTTTTCCAGTGATGCGCAAGCTGTCGCCTTGAATCGAAACTGTTACTTTTTTCAGCTCATCCCGCACGGTTTTGCTTAGGGATTTTGCCAATTCCTGGCTAAGCCCTTTACGCAACTTGATCTCTTGTTTTACGCGATTGCCACCCACCGGTTCTGGGGTTTGCAGATCAAAGATCTTTAGCGATAGGTCCCGTTTAGTGGCTTTTTGACGCAACACATCAAGCACCGCCTCCAGGGTCATATCTGTGGCTGTGGTAATCACAATTGCCCCCTCTTCAAGGCTCAACTCAGTGGCGGAATCCTTGAGGTCGTAGCGCTGGCCCACCTCGCGGCGCACCTGATCCACCGTGTTCACCAGCTCCTGCCGATCAAAATCAGACACCACATCAAAGCTGTAGCTATCTGCCATTGGGCACTCCCACCGGTAACAGCTTCCAGCCTAGAAAAGAGCCATCAACTCGCCCATCGCCATGACATCCCAAGCCGCTTTTGCCGCCTCACTACTACTTTCAGCCCTTGTGGTGGTGCTCAGCGTGGTGCCCCTTGGGGCAGCCCGCTCTAAAAGTGAATTCACCATGGCTGATCTGGCCGCACCAAGGGCGATGTTTGAACGGATGCCGGCCTGGGGGAAACGGGCCAGTTGGGCCCACCAAAACAGCTTCGAAGCCTTCACGCTCCATGGGCCCGCCTGCCTGCTTTGTTTGATTGCAGCGGTGAATAGCCCAATTGCCATGGCAGTGGCCCTTGCCCACCCCCTCCTGCGCTTGGTTTACATCGTTGCCTATGTGGGGAATGTGCCCCCCTTGCGGGGTCTCTGCTGGGCCACTGGGCTCACCTGTAGCGGCATTCTCTACCTCGAGGGCATGAAAGCAATCCTGATCCCCTAATCAAAAAACAACAGGGTTACAACCTTGCCGATCTCCTCAGCGCCACGGCAGGTTTCGATCAAAGTTTCACTGTCGTGGAAAGCAAAACAGATCAGCTGATCACAACGGCTAACAATTTCACGATTGCAAATCCCGCTGGCTTCCACCAACGGCAGCTGGTCGTTTTCGGGTTTTTCCACCAGATGCAAAACCCGTTCCAATTGCTCGCGGGTTTCACTGCCCTGGCGTTCCAAACTTTGGGGCAGGATCACAGTTAATTTGGCTGGATCCACAGCTAAAGCGCCCCTAATAACTGCCGCATTTACCCCCTGGGCGCCGGAGGTGATCAAGTTATGGCCCTCCTGCGCTAGGGCGCGAGCCACCAGTTCAACTAAATGAACAGAAACCACCGGCACATGGCGGGTGCCAAGGATCGCAATGCGCCTCTTACCCGTGTCTTGAAGCAAAGCCAATTCCTGAGCCAAGGTGTCTACCCGGTCAAGCGTTGGTAAATCGAGGGACCGGGTCACAGGCAGCGCCAGGGCTCAGCAGTGGCACAGACCGTAGCAGTGGGATCGACCCTAGAAGTGGGCTTGTTCAGAGCAAACAAAACAAGCATCAAAAACCCAAACGTTCAAATAGCGGTTCAAAGGAACAGTGCTCAGCCACCATTCGCGCCGCATAACTGGCCTTCACCGGTTCATGCAAACGCACGTGGCCAAAGGCTTTTTCGATAACTGCAACGGTTGTGAGCGTGTCGTGCTCCACCTTGATCAAAGGCACATCCAATTCCTGGGCGCGACTAATCAATTGGGGCAGGGGATCAGCGGCGCCCGTGAGGATCAAACATTGGGTGGAAGCCTCCAGGGCCGCCAGTTGAATATCAGTGCGATCAGCGCCTGTTACCACGGCCATATTGCGCTGGCGCCTGAAGAATTCCATGGCGGAATTCACATTCATCGCACCAATGCTGAGGGTTTCCACCAGCAAATCCTTGCGTTCACGGCAACAGAGCATTTCAGCGCCAAGGCGCTGCACCAATTCGCCAACGGTCACGCTGCGCAGCAAGGGGCTGCGGGGCAGCAAGCCATAAACAGGTAAACCCAGCGCTTCCATGGCTGGCACCAGTTCCTGGCGCAGCAGGCCTATTTGGTTTGGATCTACGTTATTGAGCACCACCCCCAGCAGCTGGTCCCCCAGCAGGGCCTTGGCCTGCAGCAGCGCCTCCACACTGCGGGCATCCTCCCAGGCATGGGCGATCAACACCGGTGCAGCAAGGCCTAGGGCCAGTTGGGGCAGGCTTAAACCGAATAACAGGCCTTCACTGAGGGAGCCCGCAGCCTCCAGCAGGGTGATGCCCTCAGCCACCCCAATTAATTCAGCCAGTGCCGCCATCGCTTGGGGTGCCGCCACCTGCTCACCAGTTAATAGTTGCTGTTGGGCCGTAGGGGCAGCAATCGCTTGCAGTGATGGCAGTAAGGCCGTTTCGGGCAATGAGAAAAATTCACCAACGAAGCGCACGTCGTCATCGATCAGCGTTTCGCTTTGCCCCTGTTGCTCCAGGCTGGTGGCCAAAGGCTTGCCATAGCGAAATGGCAAGCCCCGATTGCGGAATTGTTGGGCCAAACCCATTACAAGGGCTGATTTACCGCTGAATGGTTCACAGGATCCCACCAACAGGGTGGCGCTGGGATAGCCCATGGCGGCAGGATTAATTAGTGAGAAAATCTACTGTTCGATCCGGTGCAAGGGTGGAAAAAGGTTTTTTTTCCGGCAAAAGATGTGCCGTAACGGGAGCAGGCGGCAGCTTTGGCCGGGCCTTATTGCTGCAACTACACCTCCAGGGAGCTGATTTGGTGGCCCTGCGCCACAGCGAGGGGGCCCTAGAGCTGGTTGATGCCAATGGCCAGCTGGTGCCCGTGCAAACGGTTAGCTGGCAGGTGGGCGAAGAGCAGCAGCTCCAGGAGCTATTGGCTGGGGTTCAAATCCTTGTGATTAACCACGGCATCAACAGGATTGGGGCCAGGGATGCAGCAGCGGCCATGGAAAGCCTTGAGGTGAATACCCTTAGCGCCCTGCGGCTGCTTGAAATATTTCTGCAGATTTGCCACAAACAAAACCCGCAAGCAAATGAGAACCGTGAGGTGTGGGTGAACACCTCAGAGGCGGAGGTGAATCCAGCCCTGAGCCCCCTCTATGAGATCAGTAAGCGGGCCCTGGGCCAACTGCTAAGCCTGCGCAGCTTGGATGCCCCCTGCACCGTGCGGCGCTTGGTGTTGGGTCCGTTTAAATCAGCGCTAAATCCCTATGGGCTGATGAAAGCGGATGGTGTGGCAAAAACAGTTATTCAACAGGTGCTAAATGATAAAAAGATGGTGATTGTTAGCCCCAATCCGCTTACATGGCTGTTGATGCCATTAGCTGAATTCACAAGAAATATCTACTACCGCAGCACTACACGGCATCGCGATCAGTGAGGATTTCACATCCATCATCAGTTACTAAAATAGTGTGCTCCCATTGGGCTGAAAGGCTGCCATCTTCGGTAACAACAGTCCAGCGATCTTTGAGGGTTCTACAAGCTTTTGATCCGCCATTCAGGATTGGTTCCACGGCCAAGGTCATGCCGGAGCGCAGGGTTACGTTTGGCAAATCTTTGGTGCGGAAGTTAAACACCGAGGGTTCTTCATGCAGATTGCGACCCACCCCATGGCCGGTGTAGTCCTCCACCACGGCATAGCCATGGGCCTCCACATGGTCTTGAACGGCTCCGGCTATATCAAGCAGGGTGTTGCCAGCTTTGATGCGGCCAAGGCCTTTCATTAACGATTCCTGGGCCACCCGGGCCAATTTCACGGCCTCCTCAGGTGCATCACCAACACAGATGGTTACGCAACTATCGCCGTGATAACCCTCAAAACAGGCTCCCGTATCAACTTTGAGTAGATCGCCATCGCGAATTACCCGCTTTGCACTTGGGATGCCATGCACCACCTCATTGTTGATGCTGGCGCAAATACTGCCGCTAAAGCCGTGGTAACCCTTAAAACTCGGCACTGCGTCCATGGCGCGGATGCGCTGCTCGGCATAGGCATCCAAATCAGCGGTGGTCATGCCTGGTTTCACCATGCCCATGATTTCCTTGAGCACAGTTGCCACAATCCGGCTTGCTTGGCGCATGATCGTGATCTCCCTGGCCGACTTCAACTCCACCCCCCTGCGGTTTTGGCGGATGCGTGGCCCAGCCTGGGGTTTGGCCGATACCAGGAGTTCAGCAAATAGATTCATGGTTACAGCTATCCAGGCCCGAGTTAACAAACTATCAACGGCCGTGCCCCAGTTGCGTTTTTAGTGCGATGACCAGCCTGCTTCAAACCCTGCGGCGCTGGCATTCAAGGCTGGCACCATTTGTGCTGCTTCCCTTGCTGCTCACTGTTATTTCAGGCATGGGCTACAGGTTGCTACGGGATTGGGGTGGCCTCAGCCGCAACCAAGCGCATCTGCTTTTGGTGTTACACGAGGGCGAATGGCTTGGGCCAAGGGCTGAAACCATCTACGTGTTGCTCAATGGCCTGGGGCTGCTTTGGATGCTGATTAGCGGCGGGATGCTGCTGGTGCAGAAATGGCGCAAGCAATTCAAATCCCCCTAGGCGGTTTTGGTTCAATGGCACGAAGAGGTAAGCTCTTTGTTTGGCCCCGCACCAGCAACTCGCATAGGAGTTGCTTACTACTCAATGACTGCAGAGGAAACAGCCGCAGAGACCACGAGCGAAACACCCACTGCTGAAGTTCCAGCAGCTGAGAAAAAGCGCAAATTAAGCGCAGCTGAACTGATCAGCTCGTTTGAAAGCAGCCAGCTCAAATCAGATCTGCCCGAGATCTACGTGGGCGACACCGTGAAGGTGGGTGTGCGCATTAGTGAGGGCAATAAAGAGCGTATCCAGCCCTATGAAGGGGTTGTGATTGCTAAGCGCCACGGCGGCATGCACCAAACCATCACGGTGCGACGCATTTTCCAAGGCATCGGTGTTGAACGGGTGTTCATGCTCCATAGCCCCCAAGTGGCCACCATCAACGTTGAGCGCCGCGGCAAGGTGCGTAGAGCTAAGCTCTTCTACCTACGCGATCGCGTTGGTAAAGCCACCAGGGTTAAGCAGCGCTTCGATCGCTGATCACCCAACCGTCGTTACCAGCCGTTGCCTACAGTCGCAGCGGCGGGGGTGCATCGCCTCCTGCGCCGTTAGTTCAGTTGGTAGAACGCAGGTCTCCAAAACCTGATGTCGGGGGTTCAAGTCCTCCACGGCGCGTCCGATGCATCCCGGTCCACTTTGAGGTAAGAACCTGAGGTTAGAAACATGGAATTGGATCTACAGCCTGGTGATGTGGTGAAAGTGCTCGAATCTGCAGCCTTGGGCTGGGTTCGAGCTCGAGTGATTCGTGTTAAATCCGGCGGCCGCGTGGTTGTACAGAGCGACCAAGGCAGGGAATTCACCGCTAGGGGCAATCAAGTGCGCCTAATTGAACCCGCTGGATTTCGCCCCTGATGTTGATCCTGGCGGCCAGCACTGGCAAAAATCTTGAGTTGGCCCGCTCAATCGAGAGCGAAGCCATCAACCAAGCCATGGGCTGCAGGATTCTTGATCTTTGCGCATTAAATCTGCCCCTTTTCCAGCCTGCTCTTAAAGAGCAAGGCCCCGGAGAAAGCTTTAAAGAATTAGAGCAGGCCATGGGCCAGCACCACGGCCTATTTGTATGCGCCCCTGAATACAACGGCTCAATCCCCCCCAGCCTCACCAATGCCATTGCTTGGCTTTCCGTGATTTCGCCAGATTTCAGGGAGATGTTCAACAACCGGCCCGTGGCCCTTGCCAGCCACAGTGGTGGTGGTGGCCAAAAGGTATTGCAGGCGATGCGGCAGCAATTTTCCCATCTTGGCTGCACCGTTTTAGGCCGTGAACTGTTGGCCACCTTCCAAAAACCAGCCAACCCCGAAACGGTTAAGGCGCTTCTGCAAGGTTTAAAGGAGCTCGAAAGCCTTAAGCAACAAGGCTGAGTTGTTCAACGCAACAAATCAGTTGACGGGTGGCACCCTCAAGACCGATAATGACTTCTCCCTTAATGGGACATGGCCACCGAAATAGGACAACACCACTGACGCCCATCTAAACGATTCTTCCAATTAGTTTTTGATTAGGATTTTCTAATCAATGGTTAATTAACGATTGCTAGATGTTAATCATTGGCCTAATTCTCACCATGGGACTGTAGTTCAACCGGTTAGAGCACCGCCCTGTCACGGCGGAAGTTGCGGGTTCGAATCCCGTCAGTCCCGTTCAAATTTCCAACTTTTGCAATTGCAAGATCTTGAGCCACTAATCCCTAATCCGTGAGCTCAATGGTTACCGCAATCACCACCCCAGTGCGCGTTCGGCTAGCCCCTAGCCCCACTGGAACCCTACACATCGGCACAGCACGCACCGCTGTTTTTAATTGGCTGTTTGCCCGCCGCCATGGGGGCCAATTCTTGCTTCGCATTGAAGACACCGACAAGGAACGCAGTAAAGATGCCTTCACTGCCAATATTTTTGAGGGTTTGCAATGGCTCGGCCTCAATTGGGATGCCGAACCAGTTATCCAAAGCGCCCGCATTGCTGAACATCGCCAGGCGATCCAACAGCTGCTTGATTCAGGCCATGCCTATCGCTGTTTCGCTAGTGATAGTGAACTAACAGCGATGCGCGAACAACAGGCCGCCAACAAGCAAGCTCCCCGCTACGACAATCGCCATCGCAACTTAAGCCCAGCGCAACAGCAGGAATTCAGCGCCGCAGGCCGCCAAGCCACCATTCGTTTTCGCATTGATGATCAACGCAGCATCGCTTGGCGTGATCTAGTGCGCGGTGAAATGCGTTGGGCTGGCGCTGATCTCGGCGGCGACATGGTGATCGCCCGCCGCGCCGCCGCCGATCAGATCGGCGATCCCCTCTATAACCTCGTGGTGGTGGTTGATGATGCCGCCATGGCAATTAGCCATGTGATCCGCGGTGAAGATCACATCGCCAACACCGCAAAACAATTGCTTCTCTATGAGGCCCTAAATCTACCCATCCCTTTATTTGCCCACACTCCCTTAATACTCAATCAAGAGGGTAAAAAATTATCTAAACGCGATGGTGTTACATCGATTTCAGATTTTCAAGCCATGGGCTACACAGCCCCTGCCCTTGCCAACTACATGACCCTATTGGGTTGGTCGCCGCCGGAAGGCATGGCTGAACGTTTCAACCTTGAGCAGGCAGCAGCAGTATTTGATTTTGATCGGGTTAATAAAGCTGGCGCTCGGTTTGATTGGGACAAATTGAATTGGCTTAACGGCCAAGTTCTCCATGAACTAAACAGCGCCCAATTAGAGCTTCAACTCCAACCGCTTTGGCAG
This sequence comes from Synechococcus lacustris Maggiore-St4-Slac, assembly GCF_024345595.1. NCBI lineage: Bacteria > Bacillati > Cyanobacteriota > Cyanophyceae > Synechococcales > Synechococcaceae > Synechococcus > Synechococcus lacustris. The sequence goes on from NZ_JAGQBK010000005.1 coordinate 123,849, forward strand.
AAAGCCAATTTTGATTACAGCGCTAAACCCCTGGCCTGGCGCCAGCAACTATGCACTTTGATCGGCCCCTCCCTCAGCCTTTTGGCAGATGGCGTAGAGCAGGCAAAACCATTTTTTGAACAACCTGAATTATCAGCAGAAGCACTCAGCCAACTGCAAACCCCAGGGGCAATTCCAGCCCTAAATGCCCTGCTGGATTTAATACCTGATCAGGTCCTTAATCACAACAATGCCCAACAATTAATCGGCCAAGCCTGTGAAATAGCAGGCGTTAAGAAAGGGGTTCTTATGAAAAGTATGCGTGCCGCCCTGCTGGGACGCCTGCAGGGGCCAGATCTAATCGAAACCTGGTTGCTGCTCAATAGCAGTGGCGACGATCGGATCCGCCTGCACCAAACCCAACCTTCTAGCTAGCCATGGAGCACTGAGGCCCTGGAGGCCTACGGTCATCAAAATCGTTAAAAAAACCAAACCCTGCAGGCGGCCTGCCCCAGAGATGCCCGCCTGCTCCAAACGGATGGCAAACAAGCTGGCGATGGCGGCCGTAACGATCCCCCGGGGGGCTAACCAGGTGAGCATCAAACGCTGGGGGCCATCTAGGGGCAAACCAAAGGTGGCTATGGCAATTGCCACTGGACGCACAAGCAGCATCAAAACCAAAACGCAAGCCACACCGCCATAGCCGAGGGGGCTTAATTCCTGCCAAGACACATCCGCTGCCAACAGGGGAAATAGAAGCGTGATTGCCAATTGGGCCAACTGGCGAATTAAGCCATCCAATTGTTCAGGTTCAGTAGAGGGCCTCCTGCCCACCACCACCCCAGCGGCCACTGCTGCCGGCAAGCCCGATTCCGGCAGGAATGCTTCGCAACTGGTGAACATCAGCAGCAAAACCCCAAGGCTTAGTTGCAGCCTTAAACCGAGGGCATCCTTTTCATCCGGCAAACGCCGCAATATTTCCGAGAGAAATAAACCGCAGAGCAAACCAGCCAGCACACCAAAACCAAGACGCAATAGCAATCCCTGGGCCACCCCCTGCCAACTCTGCAGGTCACCCAGAACCAGCTCCAGCAGCATCAAAGCCAGCACCGCTCCGATCGGCTCCAGCACCAGGCCTTCTCCCTCCAATAGCTCGCCAAGCGGCGGCAGCAGTTTCATTTGCTGCACCAGCGGGTTCACCACCGTGGGGCCGGTGGCCAAAACAATGGCGCTATATACAGACGCCAATTGCCAATTCAAACCAGCAAGCCAATGGCCCGCCAGCAATCCTCCACCTAGGGCCAACACAAAACGCACCATCACGATGCGCAATACGGCAGTTTTTAATTCGCCGCCAGGCAGGCGCAGGTTCAAACCACCATCAAAAAGCACCAAGCTCACCAATAAGCCCACCACCGTGCCGAGGCCATTGCCCAGATCAAGCGGTTCCACCCAATGGAAGCCGGCCCTACCCACCACTAAACCACTGGCCAGCAGCAGCACCACCCCAGGCAAGCTGGTAATACGCGCCAACAGCTGGGCTGTTGCCCCCGAAGCAATGGTGATACCCCACAACAGGCTGAGGCGGTCTTCGCTCATCACACCAGCATGGTTGATGGGCCAAATATTGCAAAGCTGCTGATGCCCTAGCTAAATCAAAAGATCCCTGCTGGCGGGCTATCTTCAGCGAAGCGATAACTTTGCTAAAGCGATATCCGTGAATACCCGTCCCCAAGCCTGGCTAGATCAGGCCCAAAACGACCTCGATGCGGCATGGCCACCAGCGGTTTTGGAACAAGTTAAAAGTTGGGACACACCTTGAGCAAACCCCTACTGCTTTTGATTGATGGCCACTCATTGGCCTTTCGCAGTTTCTATGCCTTCTCAAAGGGGGGGGAAGGGGGGCTTAGCACCAAGGCAGGTGTGGCCACCAGTGTTACCTATGGCTTTTTAAAAGCACTGCTCGATAATTGCAAACTTTTAAAACCCGCAGGTTTAGTGGTGGCCTTCGATACGGCCGAACCAACCTTTCGCCATCAGGCAGATGCTGCATATAAAGCCCACAGAGATGTGGCACCGGAACATTTCTTTAGCGATCTGGCCAACCTGCAACTAATCCTCAAAGAAAGTCTTGATATTCCCCTAGCAATGGCACCTGGTTTTGAAGCCGATGATGTGCTCGGCACCTTGGCAAATCGCGGAGCAGATCAAGGTTGGCGGATTCGCATTCTCTCCGGCGACCGCGACCTATTTCAACTGGTAGATGATGAACGCGATATTGCCGTGCTCTACATGGGTGGTGGCCCCTATGCAAAAAACAGTGGTCCCACGGAAATCCGTAGGGAAGGCGTTATTGCAAAGCTAGGGGTAACACCAGAGGAGGTGGTGGATTTAAAAGCGCTCACCGGCGACAGTTCCGACAACATCCCAGGCGTTAAAGGGGTGGGGCCAAAAACAGCAATCAACCTGCTGAAAGAATTCAGCAATGTGGATGGAATTTATGCCGCGCTCGCAGAATTAACCGATCCCAAGGCCAGTAAGGGAAGCCTCAAGGGTGCATTAATAGAAAAGTTACGGGCCGATCAAGATAATGCCTATCGCTCAAGAATGCTTGCTGAAATTCTAATCAATGTACCCTTACCAGAGGAGCCAAGATTAGAGCTTGGCTTGGTTAACTCAGATTCACTTAGCAGCAGCCTTGAGGAATTAGAACTTCACAGCCTGGTAAAACAGGTGCCCACTTTCAGAAATCTATTCTCCTCAGAAGCAGAAACAAGTCAAACTGAAATAGCTAAACCAGATGCTCAAAAAATAGATTCTCAAGCAGAAAAACCACAAGAAATTGAATCAAACCAGCTCACAACGCTGAAGCCAGAATTAATAACTACAACCGCTTGCCTGGCCGCCTTAATGGAGAGGTTAATGGCAGCAACTGATACCCAAAAACCGATAGCCCTAGATACGGAAACAACAAGCCTCAACCCATTTAAAGCCGAGCTGGTTGGCATTGGTGTGGGCTGGGGCGAGGGTGTTGCAGATATGGCCTATATCCCAATCGCCCACCAGCAAAGTTTAACATCACCAACTCAATTACCCCTTGATGAAGTGTTGATGGCCCTCAGCCCTTGGATAACAAGTGCACAGCATCCAAAGGCCTTGCAAAATGCTAAATACGACCGCCTAATTCTATTGCGACATGGTTTACCACTGCAGGGGGTGGTTATCGACACCCTGCTGGCCGATTATCTAATAGATGCAAATGCTAAACATGGCCTTGATGAACTTGCCCAACGCCATTTTAATTTCACACCAACCAGTTTCACTGATTTGGTAGCCAAGGGTCAAAATTTCAGCAGCGTAGCCATTGATGCTGCCGCCCAATACTGCGGCATGGATGTGCATCTAACCTATCGCCTAGCCCTAATTCTTAGGCAGCAACTAGATGGGCTTGGTAGTGAGCTGAGCAAATTATTAGATCAATTGGAGTTGCCCCTTGAACCTGTATTAGCCCTGATGGAAGCCACAGGTATCCGCATTGATATCCCCTACCTGCAGGAATTAGGCACTGAGATGGCAAAACAATTACTACTGCTAGAAACAGAGGCCCGCAGCAAAGCTGGCATTGAGTTCAACCTGGCCTCACCAAAGCAGCTGGGTGAATTGTTATTTGAAACCTTGGGTTTAGATCGCAAAAAATCACGAAAAACCAAAACCGGTTGGAGCACCGATGCGGCAGTGCTGGAAAAACTCGAGGCCGATCATCCAGTGGTGCCATTAGTTTTAGAACACCGAACCTTGAGTAAGTTAAAGAGCACCTATGTTGATGCCCTACCACTATTGGTGGAAGCAGAAACAGGACGGGTACATACGGATTTCAACCAGGCCGTAACAGCAACGGGTCGCTTAAGTAGCAGCAATCCAAATCTACAAAATATTCCGATTCGCACTGCCTATAGCCGTCAAATCCGCAAGGCCTTTTTGCCCCAGGAGGGTTGGCAACTACTCAGCGCCGATTATTCCCAGATCGAATTGCGAATCCTCACCCACCTCAGCGGTGAAGAAGTATTAGTTGAAGCATATAACAATGGCAATGATGTGCATGCGCTAACGGCCAGGCTTTTACTAGATAAAACAGCTGATGCTGTTATCAGCAGCGATGAAAGGCGCCTGGGCAAAACAATTAACTTTGGTGTGATCTATGGCATGGGTGCCCAGCGTTTCGCCCGTGAAACAGGCGTGGGCCAGGCGGAGGCAAAAGAATTTCTCACTAAATACAAACAACGCTATCAAAAAGTATTTACTTTTCTAGAACTGCAAGAAAGATTAGCCCTGAGCCGTGGCTATGTGGAAACGATCTTGGCGCGCAGGCGCATTTTTAATTTTGATCCCAATGGCCTCGGCAGGCTTAAGGGCAAAGATCCCATGGAAATAAATCTAGAGCTGGCGCGCCGCGGTGGCATGGAAGCGCAACAATTAAGGGCTGCCGCCAATGCACCGATTCAGGGCTCCAGCGCAGACATTATTAAATTAGCAATGGTGCAACTAAATCAAAAGCTGGCCGCCACCGGGCTGCCGGCAAGGCTGTTGCTGCAGGTACACGATGAACTGGTTCTGGAATGTGATCCGCTTGCCCAAAAGGAAGTGATGGCCCTTGTTAAAAACACAATGGAACAGGCCGTAAGCCTCTCAGTACCCCTGCTGGTGGAAATTGGCGCTGGCCCCAACTGGATGGAGGCGAAATAAAATGGCGCTAAAACTCAACAACACACTAACTAGAAAGATTGAAGAATTCCAGCCTTTGCTGCCTGGTGAGGTAAGCATCTATTGCTGTGGCGTAACGGTTTACGACCTTTGCCACCTGGGCCATGCCCGCAGCTACATCGCTTGGGATGTGCTGCGTCGTTATCTAACTTTTAGTGGTTATAAAGTTACCTTTGTTCAAAACTACACAGATATCGACGATAAAATCCTTAATCGTGCCCTTGAGGAAGGAAGCAATATGGAAACAGTAAGCGAACGCAATATCAGCGCATTTGAAATAGATATGGCCCGCTTAAATATCATGCCTGCCGATCGCATGCCAAGGGCAACCCAATGTTTAAACGGCATTCGCCAACTAATAACTGAATTGGAAGCTAAAGGCGCCGCCTACAGCGCCGCTGGCGACGTGTATTTCGCCGTTATTAAAGCCAATAACTACGGCCAATTAAGTGGCCGTGATCCGAATGAACAGCAGCAGGGTGCTGGCGGCCGCAGCAACGATGCATTGGAAGGCCGCAAGCAACACCCATTTGATTTCGCCCTTTGGAAGGGGGCAAAGCCTGGGGAGCCCTGCTGGGAATCACCCTGGGGGCCGGGTCGGCCGGGTTGGCACATCGAATGTTCAGCGATGGTGCGCCAAGAACTAGGTGAAACCATCGATATTCATTTAGGTGGTGCTGATTTGATCTTTCCGCACCACGAAAATGAAATTGCCCAATCGGAAACCGCCACTGGTAAAGCCCTAGCCCGCTATTGGCTCCACAACGGCATGGTGAATGTGGAGGGTACAAAGATGTCGAAATCACTGGGCAACTTCACCACAATTCGTGCCCTATTAGACAGCGGCATTTCCCCCATGACCCTGCGCTTTTTTGTTCTACAGGCCCACTACCGCAAACCCCTGGATTTCAGCGCTGAAGCTCTAGCTGCGGCTGCCACGGGTTGGAAAGGTTTGAATGCCGCCCTGCTGCTAGGTGAACGCCATGGAGCAGCCTTGAATTGGCAAAACCTTGATCCAATTGCCGCACCCTGGCTTGAAGCAAACCGCGAGCGCTTCTCTGCTGCCATGGACGACGATCTCAATAGTTCCGCTGCCCTTGCGGTGCTATTTGATTTAGCAAAACCACTTCGGGCCCTAGCTAATCGCCTTGAGCGCGGCGACACCCCCAGCAGCGAAGAACGGGCTTTGGGCTCTCAATGGCAACTATTTCAAGAATTAGCAGGGGTGCTTGGCCTAAATGCAGAGCAATTAAGTACCTCAGCAGCGCAACTCAGCGATGCTGATATTGAAATACAAATTGCAGCCCGTAAAACAGCAAAAGTAAACCGCAACTTTGCAGAAGCCGATAACATTCGCACTGCCCTAAAAGAACAAGGGATTGAATTGATTGATAAACCGGGTGGCAACACAGAGTGGCTGCGCAGCTAGGGCTGCTGCTGATCACGCATCACGCGCTCAATTTTGCGAATGCTGGCTGCGGTGCTGGTCCACACCTCTTTAGTGAATTCGTCTTGGCATTGCTCCACCAAAGCTTCAATTGATTCACCCCGTTCAAAGGCATCCCAAAGCTGGCGCTCAAGTTTCGCCCGCTCAATAAAGTTCCAACGTTGCAACCAGGGAAATTTCATTAAATTGGAAGTTTGTTTTTGAAATGAATTTGTAGTTTTCATTATTTTGTTGCATCTTGGCGCAGCAGGGGTGAGCGGGCAATCCACTGCCATCCCTGTAAATGGGACACTTGGGGCCATCCACCCGCCTAGGCGCCAGCTGTGAAAGCCCTCTCAGTGCTCGGCTCCACCGGATCGATCGGCACCCAAACCCTTCAAATCGTTGACGACTTTCCCGATCGCTTCAAGGTAGTAGCGCTCACCGCTGCCAATAACCTCGAGCTCCTGGTTGAGCAGATCAAACGCCATGGGCCAGAGGTGGTTGCCCTGGCAGATGGCGATCGGATTAACGAATTGCAAGAGCGCCTAAACGCCCTTGGGCTTTCCAGGCCATTGCCCCAACTTTTAGGCGGTAGCGATGGTATCTGCACAGCTGCCGCATGGGCTTCCGCCGATCTTGTGGTTACAGGCATCGTTGGCTGCGCTGGCCTGCTGCCCACCCTGGCGGCGATTCGCGCCGGCAAAGATTTAGCCCTGGCGAATAAAGAAACCCTAATTGCAGCTGGCCCAGTGGTGCTGCCAGAACTGGAAAAAAGCGGCTCGCGCTTACTGCCTGCCGATTCTGAACATTCGGCCATTTTTCAATGCCTCCAGGGCACCCCTTGGGTAGATACAGCAAGGCTTTCCACTGGTTTTGCACCCCCTGGCCTGCGGCGCATCCTGCTCACTGCTTCCGGTGGTGCTTTCCGCGATTGGGATCCAGCTGATCTCGCCAAGGCAACGGTGGCTGATGCCACCAGCCATCCCAATTGGAGCATGGGCCGCAAGATCACTGTTGATTCAGCTTCACTGATGAATAAGGGCCTTGAAGTAATCGAAGCCCATTATTTATTTGGCCTTGATTACAACGAGATCGAAATTGTGATCCACCCACAATCAATCATCCATTCGTTGGTGGAGCTGGCCGATTCCTCAGTGCTGGCGCAATTGGGCTGGCCCGACATGAAACTGCCACTGCTCTATTGCCTGAGCTGGCCAGAGCGTTTGGAAACCCCCTGGCGGCGCCTTGATCTCACAGAAGTGGCGTCGCTCACATTCAGCAAACCAAATCCAGCTAAATATCCCTGCATGGAATTGGCCTATGCCGCGGGCAGGGCCGCTGGCACCATGCCTGCAGTGCTCAATGCCGCCAATGAACAGGCGGTAGCAATGTTCCTGGAGGAGCGCATCCATTTCCTTGATATCCCCAAACTGATCGAGCGCACCTGCGCTAGGCATCAACAGGAATTGCGGGCAGAACCAAGCCTGGAGGAGGTGCTAGCCGTAGATGCCTGGGCCAGGCGCGTAACAGCTGAAGCGCTCTGATAGCCGAAGATATTCCGCACAGCACTTACCAATCGCTCAATTTCTCGCTAACACGTAAAAAGGTTGCCTATTGCTTGCCATGCCCCTATCTGCCGTTGAGTGCCCCGGCGACGTTTGCCACAGCCACCACGGTGGGCATCAAATTGAACGCACTGAACTGCAAGAAAACCTCAGGGCCCACGGGGAGGATTGGTGCGAAAGGCTTGCTGAACGCATCTACGAAATTTCGATCGACACCTTCTCCCAAACCGTGGTGCCGATGCTGCAGCAACAGGGCTGGCAAAAGCGTCATCTCGACTGGGAATTCAAGCTGGGCAAGGAAATGATGGAGGTGGAGCGCACGGTGGCCGATGGCACCATTAATGCGGTGGAAAGCTTCTTGCGCAGCAATGAAATCCAACGGCTATTTGTTAAAGAACTAGTTGGTGGCACTTTTGCTGAGGCCGACCAAAACAAATTGCGTTCCAAAGCTGTGCGCCAGGTGATTGAAGAGGAACTGCTGGCATTTCTGCAGGAACGCCACGAGGAGCTGCTCGATCGCGTTGGTGAAGCCCTGCTGCCTGAAGCCGGTGGTGATTTTGAACAGGCCCGGATTCAAGCGAAGGAAGGTTTGGAAGACGTTCATCATCTGCTCGTTAACCACAGCGAAGCCAACCGTTGATCCAAACGGTTCAACATCACCTGTTCCTTTGTGCCACCCCAACTAAGGCCCTTTGCCACCAAGGGCCAGTGGGGGCCCAATGCTGGGAGCAATTAAAAAAAAGCATCAAAGCCGCAGGGTTAGAAGATCCAGCTCGCAAAGAAGGTGTTGTATTGCGAACTAAGGCTGATTGTTTGCGGCTATGTAGCGATGGTCCGGTGTTATTAATTTGGCCAAGCGGCCATGTGTATGGCTCTTTGCTGCCAGAGCGCATCGACAGAATTGTGCAGCAACACCTAATTGCTGGTGAACCGATCACTGAATGGTTGGTTAAACAATTTAGCTTTTAACCATGCCGCCACCAGGCGATCGCCCCAGCAGGCAAGGGGATGGTCGCCGTGGCTATGGAAACCGTTGTGGCCACCACCGCGGGTGAGCAACACCTCAAGGGGAAAATTATGCTTTTGAAGCTGCAGTTGCTCTGCCGTAGATGCTGTTACCCAGGGATCATCATCAGCTTGCAACAACATACTTGGCACTTTTAAACGATCTAATTGGTATAGGGGGCTTGCCTGTTTGTAATAGGCAGCAGCGCTACTAAAACCCCAGCGAGGCGCTGTAATCGCCTCATCAAAATCACGAATACTGCGCACTTGCTTAAGGGCATGCTTTTCCTTTGCTGTAATTCCAGCTGGATCTTCAAGGGTTTGTTGCACTAAACGCTTCACTAACCAATGCTGATAAATGCGATTGCGGGGTCGTTCAATCGAAGCAGAGCACAGGGCAAGATCCAGGGGACTACTGGTGCAAACCAAAGCATCTAAGCAAAATTCAAAGCAGGCATTCAATAAAATTGTTCCCCCTAAGGAAATACCAACTCCCACCAAGGGAATGCCGTTAGCCAGCTGGCGCGCCAACTGGAATACCGGCTCCAGATCTTGATTGCACAGGGCCGCATAGGTGCCTGAAGCCAGGGGTCTGCCTTTACCGGCACCGCGCAAATTGAGGCGAAGCACCGAAAAGCCAGCTGCTTGAAGCGCAATTCCCATGCGACGTAAACCCTCTCGATCACTGCTGCCCCCCAAGCCATGGAGCAAAAGCACCAAAGCCAGGGGGTTTTCAACGGGATCGTGAAAAGCCAGCAAGGCGCCGCCGCAGGGCAGGGCTGTGGTGAGTGGCAAGCCCACGTCGGGGGGCAGGCGGGGGGGACGCCTCAAGGTGTCCCGCAGGGTTTGCAGATCACCGCCCAACCAGGGGAAACGGGGCCTAAATGGCGCTGGTGGGATTTTCAATTAACCAATCAGCAAGGGTTTGTTTAGGCACATCCTCGCCGCTGGTGATTTCTAAGATTCGACCAATCGCCGCTGGCAGCTCAAGGGCATCAAGGCACACCTGGGCCACCAGGCGGCGGGGAATACTGCTGCTTTCCTGTTGGTTGGGCCCACTAAAGCGAATGCCCTCACGCTCCAATTGCTCCTCTGCTTCCTTTAACCCCCCAGGCCGCACGATGGTCCAACTAAGGCCACTGGCCTCTAACCACTGCTCGCCAAGGCGCTTCCAAAGCAAAATCAAGCCAAATAAATTAAGCGGGTGGAATAGGCGGCCACTGCAGAGGGAGCTCACTAGCACCACCCGCTTAACTCCCGCCCTACGGCAGGCAGTGATCTGATCTCTGATCGCTAGGGCGTCTACCTTCAGGGGCCCGGCTAGATCGATTGAGGGCCTTGCACCTGTGGCAATTAGCAAGGCATCGCAACCGTTTAAGGCAGCCACCAGGGCATTTTGATCGGCAAGATTCAAGCGCTTTAGAGGTAGCCCATCAGCAACCAAGCCATCGGGCAGCTGCGAATTTGGCCTCAGGATCGGCACCACCTGATGGCCGCGTAAGCGGGCCTCATCCACGATGCGCCAACCGGTTTTACCGGAAGCACCTGTAACAGCTAAACGCATCAGAACAAAGGCAGTAGTTCCTGTTCTAAACAACAAACCTCAGCCCAGGCGCCATGGCTGCGGAGGTTGCGTAAGCGCAGGATCAAAGGGTCGATATCGCACTCCTGCTTGAAACAACGTTCCAGTTTTTGCAGTAGTTCTGTTGGGATTGGTGGGGGGATTGAAGAGGGATTAAACATCAATGGGGTAGACCACAAACCTTATTGGCTGGAAGCTAGGTCGGCCAGCGCCACTCACCCTGCGCAAAAACACTCAAAATCTGGCCATGGGTTCCATTTCTTTCGCCATTAGCCGTCCCCATGGCTCCGTAGCGGTTGGCATTCGTCCCCGTGGTTGGCAACAACGCTTGCTGGAATTGCTGCGGCGCCGGCTGCTCACGGCAGCACCAGGCCACTGCACAGATGTGTTGATCCATGCCGGACCGGGGGCAGGCAAAACCCTTGGCAGCCTCCATGCTTTTTTGCAATTGCGCCAAGGGCAGCAGCTAAGCGGCATCTGCATCTGTTGCCACCGCAGCTCAATTTCAAACCAATGGCACAGTGCCGCAAAAAAACTCGGTTTGGATTTAGGGGAGGGGCAAATGGGGCCCCACGGCTTGATTTTGAGCTACCAGGCAGCGGGACGGGATCCCAAGCATTGGCAGCAGCTACTGCAAAGCCGGTGGCCCCTGCAGCAATGGCTGGTGGTGGCCGATGAGGTGCATCACCTCGGTTTAAACCCCCAACAACCGGAAGAGGGCGGCTGGGGTAAAAGCTTTGAAGAGCTAAGTGATGGCGTAAAGCTGCGGCTAGGGCTCACCGGCACTCCGTTTCGCGCCGACCAATTGCAGTTTTGCTCCTCGCGCCAAAAGCTTTTAACAATCGAGGGGGTGCCGCAGCGGGTTATCACCCCGGATTTAGTTGTTACCCCCCAAGAGCTGATCAGCTCAGGTGATGTGAGGCCCCTGCGCTTTCATTTCCAAGATGGCTGGATTGAGTATGAAAACAGCGATAGATCAGCCCTATCAACCGAACATCGAGAGAGCTGGCGGGCTCGCAACCTAAGGCAGGCTGTGCGCCTGGGTGATTCCAGCAGCATTGCCCTGCAGGTTTTGCTTCAAGCCAGGCGCAGGCGGGAGGCATTGCAGCAACAGCAGCCTGGGGCTGCTGGCCTAGTGGTAGCCCGCGACATAACCCATGCGCGCGGGATTGCTGGGCTGCTGGAGGAGCAGGGCGACAGGGTTGTTTTGGTGCACTCGCAAGACCCAAGCGCGGCGGAAGCGCTCAAAAACTTCCAAAACGGCGAGGGGGAGTGGCTTGTGAGCGTAGACATGTGCGCTGAGGGCTTTGATGCACCGCGCTTGCGGGTAGTTGCGTATCTCACAACGGTTACAACCCGCAGCCGCTTCCTCCAGGCCATCACCAGGGCGGTGCGCCTTGATGGCAGCCGCAGCGCCCTGGAGCCGATGCCTAGGCACCCCTCCTATGTGCACGCCCCCGCCGATCCGCTACTAATGGCCTATGCCAGCAATTGGAGCCTCAGCTTTCCCTATCTGCTAGCCGAAGCAAGTGTTGAAGAAACCTGCGTTGAGCAAGCTTCAGGCAGTGGTAATTGGCGGCTCGAACAGCGGGCCATCGCCGATGCTGCTGGCGCGGTGATTGAACTCAAGGGTCCGCAACTGCCGCAGTTTCTGGCCTCCTGAACAACCTCAGTCACATTTGGTTAGCAACTAAAAAGAAGCAGTAACACTTAAGTGGCATTGCCATTGCTTAATAGGAAGGCGGATAAACAAGGAGCCCGGAGCCCACCGCGAGCACGTCACCCCAAACTCCACTGCCGGGCAGTGGAGTTTTTTTTTGCCTTGCATTTTTGCCTTGCAGCTTGCCCTTGCCAAAGCGGTCAAGCTTGATAACTTCTGGCCATGCAAGCAATCATCTCCTCGATTTGGGCCGTTGGTGGTCCGTTTGCGTTGGTTATTTTGAGCAGCGCCAATTTGCTTTTCACCCCTGCAGCAAAGGCACAAACAATGATCACGGTGGAGCCCTACCAGCTCCCCACCGGAGTTACTACCACTCCTAGCCCCCGCAGCACCTGGCGGCTAAGGGGTGCCGCCTATCTGGAAGACCCTTGGCATCGCCTCCCCCCTAGCCAACAACAGGGAACGGAACTACCCAGGTCCCTACAGGTTGATCCATACCCCGATCCAGGCCAAAGGCTGTAGTTATGGAAAGATTTTTTGATTTGTTGCTCTGAATACACTCCCGTGGATTTAAAAATGCCACGTTCTCTCAACCCCAAAGGAGGCTGCCATGGATGCATTGAGCTCAATCCACCCCAGCCTCAACGAAACCATCAGCTGGCTTGAGTGGCGTCTTGATCAACTGGAGGCCAATGGCGAAATAGAAGCCAGCTATGCCTTAACCGCGGAACACGCCGATTGGCTTCTGGGTTGCCCCATCGCCTGCAAAGAACCGCTCACCTTGAGGGATGGGGTAATCCAGAGCTAGATCTGGTTAGGCTTTATACGTAATCAATACGCATAAGCCCGATTCAATGGGAGCTTCCTCTGCTGAAGGCACACTGGAAAACCTTGTGGTTGTTGGTTCTGGCCCTGCCGGTTACACAGCTGCGCTCTACGCCGCAAGGGCAAATTTGAATCCGCTGCTGATCACTGGTTACCAGGATGGGGGCATTCCGGGTGGTCAGTTGATGACAACCACCCACGTGGAAAATTTCCCTGGCTTCCCTGATGGCATCCTCGGCCCTGAATTGATGGATCGCATGCGCTCCCAAGCCGTGCGATGGGGTACCCGCTTGATCGAAGCTGATGCCACCGCCATCGATCTTTCCAAACGCCCTTACCTAGTTCAGGTGGATGGAGTTGATATTGCTTGCCAGAGCTTGATCATTGCCACCGGCGCCAGCGCCAACCGCCTTGGCATTGCCGATGAAGAAAAATATTGGAGCCATGGCATTAGCGCCTGCGCCATATGCGATGGGGCCACCCCCCAATTTCGCAATGAACAACTCGCGGTGGTGGGTGGTGGTGATTCCGCCTGCGAAGAAGCGGTTTATCTCACTAAATACGGCAGCCATGTGCATTTGATCGTGCGGCGTGGCAGCCTGCGGGCCAGCAAAGCGATGGCTGATCGAGTACTCGCCAATCCCCAAATCACCGTGCACTGGAACCGCAGCCTTGGCAGCCTTTCCGGTAGCGATTGGCTAGAGCAACTAACCCTGCTAGATGCCGCTGGTGAACCAGCTGAAACCCTTGCGGTGCGAGGTATTTTCTATGCCATCGGCCACACCCCAAACACGCGCCTTCTCAAAGATCAGCTGCCACTAGATGGAAAGGGTTATCTAATGACCACAGCCGGATCGCCCGCCACCGCAAAAGAAGGGGTTTTTGCAGCTGGTGATGTGGCTGATGCCCAATGGCGTCAAGCGATCACCGCAGCTGCCAGCGGCTGCCAAGCGGCCCTTGCGGCGGAGCGCTGGCTCAGCGAAAACGATCTAGCCATCACCACAGCTCGCCAACCGGTAGACCCTGTTGCAGCGGAACAACCAATCAAAACCCTCGAGGTAACGGAGGCAGATTTTGATCAAGATGCCCTTTGGCAGGGGGGTAGCTATGCCCTAAGGCGGCTTTATCACGAAAGCAAAAAACCCCTACTGGTTATCTACACCTCCCCCGACTGCGGGCCTTGCCACGTGTTTAAGCCCCAGCTACGCCGAATCCTGAATGAATTGGCGGGTGCTGCCCAGGGGGTGGAGATCAATATGAATGAAGACAATCAAATTGCTAGCCAAGCTGGTGTAACCGGCACCCCAACACTGCAACTGTTTTTAAATAAAGAGTTAAAGCAACAATGGCGTGGCGTGCAGCAACGCAGCAGTGTTAAAGCCGCCATTGAAGCGCTGCTCTAACGGCGGCGTGGGCCCCCTGGACGGTTGCCACCACCTGGGGGTCTACCGCCTGGAGCAGATGCATTGCGTTCCCGATAGGTAATCCGGCCCCGGGTTAAGTCGTAAGGACTGATTTCAACTAAAACCTTGTCGCCCGCCAGCAACTTGATGCGAAATTTGGTGAGCTTGCCCGCCGCCCGGCAAAGGCACTGGTGGCCAGCAGGTTGCTCCAAAGTAACAAGATAGAAGCCGTTCCCCTGCTCTTTTTCAATCACACCAGACGTTTCGATCATGCAGGGGGCAGGCCAAATAAACAACTCACATTCAGTTTAAGGCGCAGGTGCACACCCCCCAGCTCAAATCAACGGCAACCTTGCTGTTGCATAAGCCCTATGGGGTGCTGAGCCAATTTCGGCGGGAACCTGGCAGCAGCTGGGAGAGCCTGGCAGCACTGGTGCCCCAGCGAAATGTATACGCCGCTGGGCGCCTTGATGCCGATAGCGAAGGCCTGCTTTTACTAACAGCCAATGGCCGCTTGCAACATCATCTCTGCGATCCCAAGTGGGGCCATTGGCGCCACTACTGGGTTCAAGTGGAAGGAATTATTGATCAAGTTGCCATCGAAAAACTGCAGCGGGGCCTGATGTTGAAAGATGGCCAAAGCCTTCCGGCCAGGGCCCGCTGCCTTGATGCTGATCAATATGGGCCGCTGCCAGCGCGGCAACCACCGATTCGGCATCGGCTCAGCGTGCCCACCAGCTGGATTGAGTTAAGCCTGAGGGAAGGCCGCAACCGTCAAGTGCGGCGCATGAGCGCTGCCGTGGGGTTTCCCACCCTGCGCTTGATTCGGGTGGCAATTGATTTGATGGATGGGGCTAAACCATTAAGCCTGGAGGGTTTAGCCCCTGGTGAATGGCGAAGCGTTAGCGCGGAGGAGGAGATGCGCTTGCAACGCTTGATCAACTAAGCCATTGCCCCCTGTAATTCCCGCACGGTCATCAACTGGCCGTAGTAGTAGTTGGCACGGGCGCGATCGGCTGGGTTTTCAAGGGCATCGATCACATCCGGGCCAACACTGGCCCAAAGATGATTGCCGCAAACTCGGTCTAATTCGGCTTCTGCCTCCTGCTCAAGGTTGGCGAGCCGCCGTTGCAGGTTTTTGATCTGAGCAATGGCCATGGCAATAAAAGAAGCAATTAGAAGGGCAGTTTCTTTTTGGCATCCTTATCGAGATCGGCCTCCATCTCGCGAAGCCGCCTCAGGATGCTGGTGTAATACTCCTGGAGATAGGCCTCCAGGCCTGTGGTTTCGGAGGGATCTAGGCCAAAGGCGGCGTAGCTCTCCTCCATGGCTGAGCTGAGGCTTACCCCACCACCAGTAACCTCAGCAAAAGCCAAGCGTTCAGCAATATTCACCCCAGGTTCAAAGAAGGATGCCACCCCTTGCATGGCGCGTATCAAAAAGGGCGAAACTCGAATTACACGGGCATCTTTTTTGCTAAACCGCTCGCATAACTGCACCACCTCCCCTGTGTTCCAAGCCTTGGGGCCCACCACTGGATAACTGCTGCCGATTGTTTGTTCTTGGCCTAAAGCCGCCACAGCAAAGCGGGCAACATCTTGGGTGTTCATGTAAGCAATCGGTGTGGAGCTGCCGCTTACCCACACGGTTTGGCTTTCCAGCACCGGTATGGCGAACTGGCCGATCACCCCCTGCATAAAAGCGCAGGTGCGCAGCACGGTGTAGGCCAAACCAGATTCTGCTAATAATTGCTCAGTGCAATATTTGATATCCATCAACGGCACACTGCGAAATCGCTCAGCTTCCAGCAGTGAAATAAACACAAAGCGTTGTAAACCAGCACGGCGGCAATGGTTTAACAAATTCAATTTGCCGTCCCAATCGATGCGATAAACGCTTTCGCTATCGGTGGGTCGAGCGGTTGCGGCATCGATTACCGCCTCTTGCCCCTCCAGGGCATAGGCAAGGGAATCCTCTTCAAGCAGGTTGCCGCGGGTTAATTCACAGCCCCATTCCTGCAGAAAAGCCGCCTTACGGGGTGAACGCACCATGCATCGCACTTGGTGGCCCGCATCCAGGGCACGACGGGCAACTTGACGCCCCAAGGTGCCCGTAGCACCAAACACAAGTACTTGCATCAGCACCCCTCAGTGATGGGGAGCTTAAGAAGCCAAGGCCCAGGGCCGAGGGTAACTATCAATCTCCCTGCAATTTGAGCAGCAGCGCACCGCCCACTAAACCGAGGGGGATCAGCACCCAGAACACAGCTGCAATGCCAAAGATTTCAGATGCCACAGGAGAAAACCGATCTAACAGCAGCTTATCGGGCTAAGCGCAACACCACAGCCCATGGGGCATCCGTGCGGAATTGCATTGCTTCGATGCCACTGGCCGCAGCACGCCAACCAGCGGCGCGCAAGGCAGCAAGCAGCTGTTCCAATCGGGGCAAACCACCCTGCAGATGGCGAGCTAAATCTGCCAAGGCAAAGGCCTCTGCCGGTTGAGCGGGGTCGTTTATTAAGCGCTGCAACTTCTTTAGGGCCATGGGAGCAAGGGAGGGGGCACCAGCCTGCTCAAGGGCTAGGGCATCACTAAGAACCTCAGGGCTTTGCAATGGCCCCCGCCAAAGCGGCCCACTACAAACAGGCTCAGCACCGCAACTGCAAAGGCCAAGGGATTTCCATGCCAGCAGCGACGTACCCCAGTGGTTGCCGCATTTATGGCAGTAGGCCTGCAAACCAAGCAGCGCTTCCTCCTGGGGGGCCGGGCGCCGCGTTAGCTGAACGGCAGTGCGAAAGGTGCGTCCTTCGCTGAAGCTCAGCAGGGGCCTTAGCCCATGGCCCATGGCCCAGGCCGCCCTGGCGATGGCACCCAATTGCAGCCTCAATGCCAATTCCCAGCTGCAGGGTTGGGCCCGCACAGCCGCCCCTAATCGCCTCACGGCTGCAGCTCGATCGTGGCCAGTGAATGATCTGCCATCGCTGCTAGCTAGATAGAGCACCCCCCCAAGCCGCACCGCCCCAAGGGCTGCGGGCAAAAGGCTTGTGGCAGCACCAAAAGCATCGATATCAACAAAGTCGAAATACTTTTCTTGCAACACAAAGTTGGCCAATAGCTTTTGAATTGTTTGCTTGCTGGTTTGCCAATGCAAACCGGGGCGATGGGGTAAGGCAGCCAGATTTTGATCAAGCAAAGGCAAACGCTCAGGGTCGGCGTCGTTTACCCACAACTCAGTGGCACCGGCCTCAAGCCCATAGCGCACGCTGCGAATGCCACAACCCGCCATGCCATCCAACACCGTTAATTCATGGCTGAGCTGTTGCCGGGCAAGCCAACGGAGCAGCAACACACCAAAGTCCCTTGCTGGCCGCGAATCAACCCGAAAAAAACCCTCCCCCACAAGCACTTGGGCCGCGGCTTCGCAATAGTGATTAGTCACCACTCGGTTACCAATGAACACGCCCCAATCAGGTAGCAATTGGGGTGAACAGCACCATTGTGAGTTTGGGCGGTGGCGTTGCCATTGGCGCCGGCTTGGCCCCCCCGGCGGGCCGGCCCTTGTGTTGCTCCATGGCTTTGGTGCCGCCAGCGGCCATTGGCGCTCCAATGTGGCGGGGCTTGCGGCGGCTGGCTACTGCGTTTATGCCATCGATCTACTGGGGTTTGGCCAAAGCGATCAACCGGCCATCGCCCTTGACAACAGGCTTTGGAGCAGGCAACTGCAGCAATTTTTGCGGGAGGTAGTGCAGGTGCCAGCCCTCCTTGTGGGCAATTCCCTTGGGGGCTTGGTGGCCATTACCACCGCTGTGTTTGCGCCTGAACTGGTGAGGGCAGTGGTGGCTGCGCCATTGCCTGATCCCACCCTGCTGCAAGCTCTACCCAAAAGACGCCCCCGCTGGAAAAGGCAACTAGAGCGTTTTTTGCTGAATTTTGTTGCCAAATTCCTACCCCTGGGCCCCTTGATTGCCTTGCTTCGCCAAACACCACTGCTGCGGCTTGGCATCAAAAGCGCCTACGCAAATCCAGAACGGATCAACCTCGAACTTGTGCGCTTGATTCAGCAACCGGCGCGGCGTAAGGGAGCGGCCGGGGCATTAGCAGGGATGGTGCGGGGCATGGGGCTGAGGCCAGCGGCGGCAACGGCACCAGAGCTATTGCCCCGGCTGAAATGCCCCTTGCTGCTGCTCTGGGGCAAGCAAGATCGCTTGGTGCCAGCCCAAATTGGCCAAAAAGTGCTTGCGTTAAGCCCTAAGGGCCTTTGTGAGCTGCAGTTGATGGCTGGGCTGGGCCATTGCCCCCACGACGAAGATCCAGAGCGCTTTAACGAGCTGATATTGAGCTGGGAACATCAACGCCTAGGTTTGGCTGGGCCAAAGCTGGGGCAATGAAGCACACCCTTTCGGTGTTAGTGGAGGATGAATCCGGCGCCCTGAGCCGGATAGCGGGGTTGTTTGCCCGAAGGGGCTACAACATTGAAAGCCTTGCGGTGGGACCCACTGAGCAGGCGGGGGTATCACGGCTCACGATGGTGGTGGCTGGCGATGCGCCTGTGCTTGAGCAGATGACAAAGCAACTGCTCAAGCTGGTGAATGTGCTGGAAGTGATTGATCTCTCCGATATCCCAGCGGTGGAAAGGGAGCTGATGCTGCTGAAGGTGAAGGCCGATAGCCATAGCCGTGGCGCTGTGTTCGACCTTGTTCAGGTGTTTAGGGCCAAGGTTGTGGATGTGGCAGATGAAGCCCTCACCCTTGAGGTGGTTGGCGACCCGGGCAAGTTGGTGGCCCTAGAGCAACTAATGCAGCCTTTTGGCATTCTTGAAATCGCCCGCACCGGAAAAGTGGCGCTGCAAAGGGCGTCAGGGGTTAATTCTGAATCACTAAAACTGCGCAATTCAGGCAGCTACTTACCTACCTGAAGCAATTCGGCCTTGCGCAGGCGATCGCCTTGAACGATGCGATCTACCACCGGCATACCTTCAATCACCCGGCCAAAAACGGCATAACGGCCATCCAGTTCCGGCAGATCACTTAAGGCCACATAGAACTGGGCACTGGCGGAATTTGGATCCTGGGAGCGGGCCATGGCAACGGCACCGCGGTGATGGGGCAGGGCCAACTGATCCGTAACCCGAGCTCCACTGATGGGCCTGCCGTAGCGCGGTGTGGCTTCGCTGTTGAGCTTCACCTCAAGGGGAATAAAACGGGGCGCCCCTGAAGCTGGATCAAGGAAGTTTCCAGTGCCAAATAAACTTGCAGATACCCCAGGTTTTGCCGATTGGGGATCCCCCCCTTGCACCACAAACGGGGTTGGTTGATTCACCACCCGATGGAACACGGTGTTGTTGTAGGCACCCCGTTTCACCAGATCAAGGAAATTGCCGGCGGTTAGGGGGGCATTTTTGCCATCCAATTCAATTAAAACCTGGCCCTTATCAGTGTTCAGGGCAACCCTGGCAGTGCCCTGTAAACAGGTATTAACAGCTTGGTTGCAGCCCAAATCGGCCGGGGCTGCCGTTGTTGAGCAAGCCGGCAGCCAAAGCAGGGCAAAAATGCTTAAAAGCATTGCCAAATAACGGTTCATACGCCCTCCAATGGAACGCCTAAATATCGGGCCAGCTCAGCACCACCCTGCTCCAATTCAGCCAAGGCAATCGGTTCACCCACCCTGGTAAGGGGTAGATCGCGGCGACCGCGCAACTTAAGCGCCAAGCGGCGGCGGGGATTGAGGCCATCACGCACCTCCACCTTCACCGCTTGAACATCAGCGCAGGGGATGCTGAAGCTGATTAATTCACGAAAGCCACGGCGCTCGATCGTGATGGTGTTCGATTTTTTATCAAAACAATTAAAACCAGACCCCACATCGATGCCGATAACAATCCACAGATAGGTGCTTAAAAGCACTGCTGCGATGCCGTAGCCGCCCATGATCAAGCCCTGGGGCACGAAAAAGAGGGCCGCTGGGTGGCCAACAGGCAGGAGGTCGCGACCCAGGTAGCTGGAAAGGCTTGTGAGCAGAAAGCCGATGCCCCCGGTGGAAATAAGCACGGCCATCAAAATGTTGGATGGCCGGCGGGAGCCAAGCACCGTTTGATTGATCGCTTCAGTAGTAGATATGGCCAAGGCAGAGGCTATTGAACTGCTTGCATCCTGGCAAAGCAGGGCAGAATAAAGCCAGCAAAGCACCCTGAATGGGTAATTTTACTTATATAGCTTTCAGCTAAAGGATTTCAGCCCGTTTCCATTTGCCGCAAACACCCCCAAAACGTTGTTACCATCGCCCGGTATCACGCCTCTATCGATGACAATCGCTGTAGGGCGGGCGCCGGCAGGCCGGGGATGGTTCGACGTCCTCGATGACTGGCTGAAGCGCGACCGCTTTGTATTTGTTGGTTGGTCTGGCCTATTGCTTTTCCCAACTGCCTATTTGGCTTTGGGTGGCTGGCTTACCGGCACCACCTTTG
>NZ_JAGQBK010000006.1:0-135167 GCF_024345595.1 Synechococcus lacustris Maggiore-St4-Slac
ACCAGATTTCTGTATGCATTCCCATATTCTAAGCCCATACTCCGAAGTGCTCCATAGTATTTTGGCAGTGTAATTTCAGTAGGCTCTGTTGTAAATTGCTTTTCAAAATGTAATTCACTAATTTTCTCTCCTAGTCTCACATTTTCCAAGTTCTCTGTTTCACCACTATTGACATAAACCTTTCCGTGCTGAGTCCATTTTTTGCTTGTTTCTGCTGAACTGAAAAATTCCATTAAAGAATTTTCAGGATTGTAGACAATTTGCAGAACTATTGCCTCCCCTTTTATCTGTAATGGTAGATCTAATCTTAAATTTTTTAGCTTTAATTTGCTTCCCTCTTTAACTAGTACATTGAGAGTTTGTTCTATAAAGCCAGCTGCTGGGAATACACAGTGGTTTTTAATGCAATGGTCGTTCAGATCTAGATTTGTTTGTTTGCATAGTTTTAGCTGGTAATAATGTATATCGCCTGGCAACTCGAGCATAGTGATGCTACTACTTTCCTCGATTTTATTAAACTCTTGTCTATCATCATTGCTTGTTTTCTGGTTTAGGTGTTCTCGCCATAATTGGCCTTTTATTTTTGATTCTTCATTTAATTTAGGCCACCAGTATTTCTTTTTTTCAAATGGATATCCTGTTAATATGCGTATTTGATTTTTTGGTACATTATATATATTCTTCCAATTTACTGGGTAACCTGCTGCCCATATTTTTTGAGCCGTTTTCAATAGAGTGAATTCACTATCAATCTGATATTGTATTGATGGGAATACTTTTATTTCAGGATTTGGGCTTAGTATTTGCTTGGTTAAATTTATTAAAATAGGTTTTGGCCCAATCTCTATGAATAAATTTCTATTTTCTTCGGATAGTGCACTAATAGCATCCTTATAGAGTACTGGTGATAATATTTGTTTAGACCAGTACTCTATAGATTCAGTTTCATTGGTTATTCTTTTACCGGTTACCGTGCTGTACATTTTCCCACTTGATGAAGAAAATTTGATACCCTTGAGCATAGTTTCAAATTCACTTATCATTGGATCCATCTCGGGTGAATGAAATGCGTGGGATACATTCAATTCACTACACTTAAAGCCACTGCTAATGGCCTCACTTTTAAATGCATCTAGGTTTGATCTTTCACCTGATATAATCAGTTGGTTATCTGTATTATAGCCGGCTAGATATGTCCTTGGATAATATTCTAGTAATGATTTTATGTTATCAATTCCTGCCTCTATAGCCAACATTCCTCCTGTTTTGGGTAAACTAGCCATTAGCTTCGCCCTAACGCATATTATGTGTGCAGCATCTTTTAAGGTTAAAACTTTGTCTAGATATGCAGCTAGGATTTCCCCTACACTGTGGCCAATTACCGCGTCTGGTTCTACCCCCCATTCTTTCCATAGAACTGTTAGGGCGTAGCCAAAAACAAATAAAGCTGGTTGCACAACTCTTGTATCTGCAAAGCTTTCGTCCCCTTTATTTGATAACCAGTTTTCGAGCAGAAGCCCATTTGTTTCTTTATCCAGATATTTCATTACGTGATCAACTGCGTTTCTAAATATCTGATTTTGAGCATATAGATCATGCCCCATCTGCTTCCATTGCGAGCCTTGACCTGTTATAAGAAATGTTATTTTCGTGGATTTTTTCGAGGAAATATCGTTAACGATTAATTTAGAGGTTTCAATGTCATTCTCAGCGTAGGATTTTAATTGTTCAATAAGCTCATTGGTGCTGCTGGCAATCCATCCATTGCGATATCTAAAATTAGATCGATATGATGATATTTCAGCTATTAACTTAATTCTTGCTGCCTCGTCGATATCTTCCAATGTTTTTGCTACATCGCCTGCAATCTTTCGAAGTGTGGATAATTGTCTTGCTGATAATATCAGGGCTAATCTTTTTTGAATTGTTGTTTTTTTTATTTCATCTCTATTTGAATTGTCTTCGGCTGAAACCAGAACTACATGTGCATTTGTTCCTCCAAATCCAAATGAACTTACTCCAATTTGCACTGGACTCCCCTCTAGCCCAATTTTTGTTGTTTCTAGTGGAATTTTTAGTTTGTATAATTCTAGATTTATTTTTGTGTTGGGGTTTTTCAAATTAATAGCTGCTGGCACTTCTTTGTTTTTTGCAACTAGCACAGCTTTTATTAGACCCGTGATACCAGATGCGGTTTCGGAGTGGCCTAGATTTGCCTTTACTGACCCTACAAGGCACTCTGTTTTTAATGCCAATGCAATGCCTAATGCCTCTAGCTCAATTGGATCGCCTTGCTTTGTCCCCGTTCCATGTGCTTCTATATAATCAGTTCTTGACGAGTCTAGTGCTGCATCTTTATAGGCAGATTCTATGCATAATATTTGTGTATCCAGCCTAGGGGCAGAGATTCCACTACTTCTACCATCAGAATTTACTGCTGATCCACATATTATTGCATCTATAATGTCGCCATCTTCCAATGCCTTTTCATAACTTTTTAGAATTACCACACCCGCCGCTTCCCCACGTACGTATCCATCCGCATCATCATCAAATGTTTTGCATTGCCCACTGGGTGATAACAAGCCTGCTTTACAGAAGCTTGTGTGTATCCCTGGGTGAACTATTATTTGTACTCCACCCACAATTGCCATATCACATTTTCCACTATTTATACTTTGGCATGCAAGATCTATGGCAACTAGTGAGGATGAACATGCTGTATCTACAGTTAAGCTTGGACCTCTTAAATCCAAAAAATACGATAACCTATTGGCTGCTATACATCCGGTATTTCCCGATAGTAAAAATGTTTCATTTTCGGGTACTAAATAGTCGTATTCTGATCCCCACAAGAGCATCCCGTAATCGCAACTTGATATACCAATAAATACTCCTGTTTTTGTGCCTTTGATCTCATCAATTCGGATTCCTGCGTTTTCAATTGCCCTCCACGATACCTCCATTAAAAGTCTCTGTTGAGGGTCCATGCATGTGGCTTCTCGCGGGGATACACCAAAGAAGCTTGCATCAAAACTGCCTACATCATCAAGAAATCCAGCTTCTTTTACATGATGAGTTGATGGATTTAATGGATTTAAATTATAATGAATGTTTTGATCCCATCGCTCTTTAGGACAGCTACTGATGGCGTTACCTTTATTTATTAAAAATTCCCATAGCTGGTTTGGAGACTCTATGCCTCCTGGCAACCGGCAGCCCATTCCAATGATTGCAACGTGACGCTTTATGTCGGTCAAGGCGGGTGATCCGTTTTTATCTATTGTACAATTTGGCTCATCTGGTTGAGCTTTAGATTATTAAACCGTTTTCAAGCTTTATAATACGATCAGCATAATCTAGAATTTTATTGTCGTGGGTTATTATAATTACTGAGCATTGCTTAGTTTCTGCTAACTCTTTCAGTAAGCTTATTACTATTCTTGCTGAATCTTTATCCAATGAGGCTGTTGGCTCATCAGCCAGAATTATTTCTGGTGTATTTGCGATAGCTCTTGCTATTGATATCCTTTGTTTTTGGCCTATTGAAAGGTCTTTTGGTTTAAAGTTTGCCCTATGACTAAGTTCCAGGAGTTCTAGTAGTTGAAAACATCTTTCTTCAATCTCACTCATTTCTTTTCTTCTCCATTCTTTATGCACTTCAAGACCAACCCTTATGTTTTCCTGTGCCGTAAGGTATGGAAGTAAGTTATGTGATTGAAATATGAAACCAATTTGCTTACGTAGTTCAACTAGTTCCATCCTATTAGCGGATACTATGTTTTTGCCAAGAATCTCTAGGTATCCCTTTGCTCCCGTGCGAAGTCCCCCCATTAATGTTAATAATGTTGTTTTACCTGATCCTGATGCACCTGTGAGGATTATTAGTTCACCTTTTGATACTTCTAGTTCTATTGAGTTAAGTACCTGTGAATGAGGATCTTCTTTGCAGTATCGGTAGGTTAATTCCTTGATTTTTACGGGTTTCTTGGATTGCATACTATTCTCTTAATAGAGTGTTGAGGGGTCTACTTCTCTTAGTTTATTTGTTGCTATATAGCATGAAATCATGCTGGTTGCAATACTTAGGCTTGCTACTATGATAGCTCTTCCAATTGTCATGTATATGAGCAGGTTTGACGCAGACATCATGATTGAGTATAATCCCATTGAAATAAGAATTGAAAACGGAAAGGACATTAGCGTAAGTATCAATGCTTGCGTAAAAACAATTTTTATTACAAAAATATTTGTGTACCCTAATGCCAGTAGCGTTGCGTATTCAGGAAGATGACTTATTACATCTGAATATAGGATTTGATACAATATTATTCCACTTACTACAAATCCAACTATAACCCCAAGCCCAAATATAAATGTTAGTGCTGTGTTCTTGCTCCAGTAGTTCATTTCTGTTTTTGATATTTCTTCTATCAACATCGCACTAACTGTTCCTCCATTTGGGAATAATTTTTCTGAAAGTGCTTTTTTGACCCTTTCCTTAGCATAATTCTTGCTTATTTTTACTACGCCTAGATTTGCTATATGTTGGTTTCTTTTTGGATAGTAATGTAATAAATTATTTTGAGACATGACTAAACTTAAATCAGAGGCAAAAGTAGACCCTATCTGTGCTGTTGAATTTATAAGAATTCTTTTATCAATTAGATTTGACCGATATGAATTTTTTTGCATCATTTCTCTTTTTGCATCCCTTACATATGATGGCCTTGAAAGTGTATCAATTGCAGCGCGTTCGTAAAGATCTATTAATCTTAAATCTAGGCTTGTCTTTTTTGTATCTAGGGCGCTATTTAGAGGATCAATTCCATATATCTGTGCATTTGTTGTCATTCCTTCCGACTTGATTAGCACAGTTCCAAGTTCTATGGATAATGTGGAAACTTTTGCTACTCCTTCCACTCCTTTGGCTCTCATTATGTCTGAGATGCTTATTGTTGGAGACTGAGATAATCTTTTAAATCGTGAGCTTACTATTACGATTTCTCCATCTAGCAGTGAATATGGTCGAGATTGACTTTGATATATCGATTCCAACAAGCCAAGTTGAAAAAATACTAGTACATTTGAAAAACAGATTCCTGCAGTTGCAGCAGCTGTTTTTATGGGTGAATCTTTTAGCTGCTTTATTGCTAATGGAAGCCTTTTGGAGAATTTCATTTTTCTGAATAGATTGGTTCAAAAAGGATATTTACTTCCATATAATTATAATTTTGGGCCTGGATGGATGATTTATTGTCTAATTTTATTAATACGTTAAAAACTCTATTTGCAAGGTTTGCTGCTGGATCATCAGAATTAACAGTTTGTTGTGTAACCTGGCGGCTTACTTCTATTACTCTACCTTTCCACTTTAAATTTGGAACCCCATTCGCAGTTATATTTGCAGCTTGTCCTAATTTAATATTTTCTATGTCTGCTCTATTTACTTCAGCAAGTATCCCCATGGAATTGCTGTTCCCAACATCCATAACTGCCTTACCATTATTTATGCTTTCCCCCGGCCTTGAATATATTTTGAATACTTTTCCATTTTCGGGTGCTTTTATTACTGAGAGCATTGATTTAAATTTATTTGCTTCGTATTCCCATTCTGCAGATTTTAATTTAGCTTTGTTTGTTTCTACTAGCTTTTGATTTGACAGATATTCTTGTTCAGTTGCTCTATAGAGTGTTTCCTTCTCATCCGCTTGTTCATATGTGGCAGCACCTTGATTTCTTAGAAAATTGTATCTTTTGTATTGTCCACGATAAAAATCCCTTAATGTCTTAGAAGATATCATCTTTGCTTTAGCGCTTTCAAGCTCCGCAATCTGTTGAATTATTTTTGCTCTTGACGATTTCATATTATAAATTGATTCATCTCTGTCCTCCACACTAAATAGTGGATCCCCTTTCTTGATAAATTGATTTTCTTTAACGTATAGGGCTTTAATCCTGCTTGAAGAGTAGATCATTGGATATTGAATCGAACGGATATATTCCGTTGGCTGTACCTTGCCTAAGGCGAATACCCTTATGTTAAGTGGCTGTTCTACATGTGAATTCTTTGATCCATTGATTTTTTGTATTGCTACTACCAGAATTAATATTGACGCCAAATATATTGTTAACTTTTTGAATGAGATTTTATTTAATATCCCCACCCTATTTTGCTTTTCTTCTGTTTTATGAGTGGCATTCACTTTTTGTTCATTTTCATTTTCCTGCATATCGTGTTTGCTAATAATGATTTATTCTAGCTTTCTTATCTCGGATTGCAATGCAATTCCTTGTGATATTATCCTTATTTGCATTTTTACTTGCTTTATGCTACATGCCTCCCGCAATGTCTCTTTAGACTATCTTAAGGCTTTCGTTATTGTATTGGTGGTTTTTCTTCACTCAATTTTAGCATATCCATCATGGGCTTTTTTTAATGTTAATTCATTTCTAAATTCAAGTGCTCCCATTGTAGATCCGGCTAGATGTGAGTTTATAGATTTTATTCCCAGCCTCTTAAATGGTTTCTTTATGGCCCTTCTTTTTTTTATTTCAGGCCTTTTTGTTTATCAAAGTTTGTTAACTAAGGGCCCTGTTGCTTTTGTCCGAACCCGATTTAAAAGGCTTGGTATTCCCTTCGTATTTGTTCTTTCATTTGTGATGCCGATAGCTTTTTATCCTTCTTTTCTAATGTCTGGCTCTACTAAGGATTTTATTTCCTTTTGGTTTAGTTGGTCTTGGACTAGTGGCCCTGCTTGGTTTTTATCTTTGCTTTTACTTTTTAATTGCTATGCAGTTATCGTATATCGCCTTAAGCTTTTTCCAAGCTTCTCTTCTGCTAATTTTATTGTATCTAATCCCTTAGTTTTTTTCCTCGTTCTTATTTTTGCCTCTGTTTTTGTCTATCTTCCTTTGATGTATTTCTACGGACCATTTCAATGGTCATCGTTTGGTCCCCTTCTTATTGGCCAAACTAGTCGTTTACTTTTTTATTTGGTTTACTTTTCAGCTGGATTAATCGTAGGAAAGGTTGGTCTTAGCTCAACCTTTCTACTTGATTCCCGTGTATTTCTTAGGCGCTCCTTTGTTTGGCTTATTGCTTCAGCTATTCTAGGCTTTATTTATTTGGCTTCTTTGAAAATTGTTCCCATTAATTTAACGGTTCCCTGGAGCCCTCCTGCTTTGTGGTGGATTAATGCACTTATTTTTTGTTTTTATTCAGCTATCCTTTTAATGTCATCTTTGTTGCTCTCTTTTACCTTCTTTTCCAGGAGAGTTGATCTTCTTGACCATCTTAGTGCCAATTCTTTTGGTATTTATATTTTACATTATCCTTTTGTTGTTTGGGCCCAGTTTTTTCTTCTTCCTTTTCACCTACCTGGCTGTCTTAAGCTCCTGATTGTTTTTACCTTTGCTTTCTTTTTTAGTTGGTGGACTAGTTCTTTGATTCGCATATCCCCCCGCGCAAGATACCTTCTTGGCGGTTGATCCCTTTGCTATAATGTTGTTACTCAGAATTTCTATGATTTTTCTTTTAGTGCCTAATGTCAATCTCAATTCCATTGCAGCTCACACAACCACAAACGAATATTTGTAGTTGCTTGGTTGTTGAGGGTCAGGAAATTTTTTCGCGCTTATTATGTAGTTTACTTCAAAATTATTTAAATGTAGACCTTATTGCCACTGCTTCAAGTGTTTCTGAGGCGTTTATTGCATGTGAGAATTTAAAGCCTGATTTATTAATCCTAGACTTAAATTTACCGGATGGTGATGGTATTGAGGTTGCTGAGGTTTTTAGCCGTTTTTCACCTGGTGGAAAAATTATAATCTTATCTGGCCATGCCAGTAGTTTTATTGCTCCCCCTGAATTTTTGGATTATATTTTTGGTGTGGTTGATAAAACAGCAGCTTTTGAAAACTTGCAGATTTTATTAGAGAAACTCTTTGTTAATCCGTTTTTATCTCTTACCCCTCGCCAACGGCAGATTTTTACGCTTATTGGCAATGGGCTTCAAAATAAGGAAATTGCTTCACACTTGCAGTTATCTATCACCACAGTTGAAACCCATCGTAAGGCTATTGCTAGGCATTTAAATAAAAGTGGCGCTGAGTTACTTGTTTACGCAGCCACTTTTACTCGCTTGTATGTTTAAATTTAAAATAGCATTTCTTTTTCCTGAAAGGCTTTCTTCTCGGCTGGTTTTAAGTGTTCTTTTGCAAATTCTATTTATTTCATTTGCAGTTGGTATTCTTTCTTTTATTGCCGGTTTGCGCTCAAAGCAGCTTGAAGCAATTAATTATAAACAGCAGGGGGCATTAACGGCCTTTACTAGCGGTCTATCTAGTAGGTTGTCTGCACCTATATATATAAATAATTTAAATGCAACTTCTATCGCCCAAGGTGATTTGGATTTAAAAAACTTCAATCAGATGTCTGATCGATTTTGGAGTCAGTTGCAACAATTCCCTGTTTCCTATATTAATTATGGAGGCACCAATGGTGAGTTTCTTGGTGTGCAGCGGCTTGATAATGGCCAGTTTTTAGTTAATGAAAACACTAATAAACCACAGCCTGGGAGCTTGTCTATTTATAAACTAGGCCCCCATGGTAAAAGAGGTGAGCTTATTGAAATTGTTCAAGGGATGAGCCAGCTCCATGAAGAACCCTGGTATACCGAAACTGTGTTTGCAAACCGTCCAATGTGGAGTTCAATATATCAATGGGAAGATGATCCAAATGTTTTTGCAATTTCTTTTAATCAACCCATAAAATCACGCGATGGCGAATTATTGGGTGTTATTGGTGTTGATTTTGTTCTTGCTCAACTGAGTACATGGATGAAGTCTGTTTGGCAACCAGCTAACGGGCTCGCTTTAATTGTTGATAATAATGGCTATTTGGTAGCTAGCTCTGATTCAAATTTGTTATTTACACGCGTTGGCAATCAATTAAAGCGTAGAAGAATAGACCAAGTTTCTCTCCAAAAAGTTCAAACCGCAGTTAATACCTTTTTTGTTAAAAGTACTTCTGCATCCAATCAATTGCAACCTAATTTTTCAACTTTATCTAGCTCACCAATCCCAATTGCTTCTGGTTCTAACCAGCGTGAAATCCTCTTAGATGCTTCTCCTTGGGGCCAAGAACTTGGCCTGAATTGGATTCTTATTACCTTTTTTGAATCAGATTTGGGATTTTTATCATCTTGGCTGTTTGCTATTTTTGCTCTTTGTGCTTTTTTCATTCTTGCTTTTTTTATATGGATTAGTTTACGTTCTATTATTTCTTGGTTGTTATTACCTTTAACCTCTCTTCGCAGCCAAGCAGATGGTATCGCTAAGGAACTTGCATCTAATGATTTGCCAATTGGCGAAATTAAGTTTTTCTCTGATCAGCCTTCAGAAATCTATTCAATGTCTGTTTCTATTGATAAACTTATTAAGGCTTACAATTATCAATTCAGATTGCTATCCGAGCAAACGGAACGGGAGGCTATTAAGGATGCACAATCTATTGCTATCCTTCGCGATAAACTTAAAACCAGCCTTAAGGCTGCTGCCATTGCCCATGAAATTAATCAACCACTTAGTGCCATTATTTTAAATTCTAGTATTCTTCTGCGCCATGCTCCCAATGATCCCGGCCTCTTGCTTCTAAATTCTCAAGCATCTGAGATGTCAGCTGTAGTTGAAAAGATGCGGTCTCTTTTGGCAAACGTGCAATCTAGGCAGGAGGTTATTAATTTACAAAATCTTTTAAATTCTATTGTTGTTTATGCCAACAGTAACCTTCCTCAACTCCCTGCATTGCTTAAGCTCAATTTTGATTCTGAACGCTTTTGGATTTTGGCGGATGCGTCTCAGATCCAAATGGCCTTAATTAATTTATTTAAGAATTCTCTTGTTGCTCTGCATTCGTATTGTGTTGATTTGCCTTTAATAGAGCTTGGTTTGTTTCGGCAAGCTGATTATATTGTTATTTCTATTTCAGATAATGGCCCTGGTTTCAGTGATTATCATCTTGATAATTTGCTTTTAAATTCCTCTGGTGATTCAGGTTTAGGCCTGGGTTTGTTTTTAGTGCAATGCACCATGGAAAATCATAATGGCTTTATTAAGCTTGGCCGCTCTGCCTCCGGTGGTGCGCTTGTTGAATTGTGTTTCCCAGCCCTTCCTCTACCCACTTCTGGGTATGGCCCTAATTAGGCGTTTTATTTATATTTAAATTAGCTTGCTTCAGCACTTCATTCTTGTGCCAGATTTATTAAAAGATGGTATCCCAATTATTGATTTGCTTCAAATATCAGCTGATCTTGATTACACGGCAAGCCACCTTGGCAGGCATCAGAGCGGTGTTTCCCGTATTTATAGGCAGGTTAGTAGATCGCTCGATTTGAATTTTATTAAGAATGAAAATGGGTTTTACTCTGCTTCAAATAACCTTGCTGTTTTGCACTGCCTTCGCACCGCTTCTCAGCTTTTGCGCTTAAATAATCCAGCTTCCTTGCGTTGGGTTTCTGGTTTATATCATGATTGGATTTTTTCTCAACATTCATCATTTCCTATTCCTTTAGCTAGGC
Organism: Synechococcus lacustris Maggiore-St4-Slac; assembly: GCF_024345595.1. NCBI lineage: Bacteria > Bacillati > Cyanobacteriota > Cyanophyceae > Synechococcales > Synechococcaceae > Synechococcus > Synechococcus lacustris. Next base: position 10,581 of record NZ_JAGQBK010000006.1, read on the forward strand.
CCTGGTTTGGAGAGGAGCAAACATTGAATTTGTTGAAAGATAGGGTTATAGATCTAGCTATTGTTAGTTGTTTAGATGTATTTCCAACTAAAACCATAATTAATTCGAATCCATTTCATTTTGATAAGTTTATTGCCATTGGCCTTTCGAGCTTTCCGCTTACATTGAGTGCTAGCCCAAACCACCCTTTGGTATCTGCTGATCAAATTAAGCCAAATGATTTTCGATTCTTCCCTTCACTTGCTACCTTAGCTAATTTGTTTCCAAGCAAGGCAAATTTATTGGCTGCCTTGGGTTTATGGCGCAATAGGCGCCCAATTCTTAAATACAACTGGCGGCATTGGGAGGGTGCTTGTTGCGATTCAAAAACTTTGATCTACACCACGCCAATTAGCAAGATGTTCCTCAAGGATAAGCTGCAGATATCTGATATCAAATTTGACCTTTCTATTTGTGATGGCGATGTGCTTTTGGTTCGCGAAGATGTTTTTCAACACCATGTGATTAAGTCACTTATCTTTGGTATTTGGTCAGCCTATTCCTCTATCTGTGCGCCGCTATTTGCAAACGATTCCAGATTTAAAATCTTCACATGCAACCCTGCACTGAAATTCGGTAGCTGAAGCCGGTGCTGCCTGGATCAGCACTGGCACCAATCTTGAAATTTACCTGGCTAACGGTTTTACCTTGCACCGCAGCAAACGGGCCAAACATTGCGCCACTACCCATTGGCGGTGTGATTAATTCATTCACAACCTGTAGGTTTGTGCCATCACTAAATTTTAAGTATGCCTGCACTGGATAACGGGCTGCTTCCGTTGATTGGGCTGTGAAAAATAACTTATATGTGTTAAACGCTTTGTTTACGGCAAAGTCGGTATTCCAATTGGTTCTCCCTAATGCCAAGCCTATTGGTGAAACTTTGGGCGCACCCACCCTTTTAACAACAGTGGTTCCACCGCTGCCGCCGATTGGCATCAGGAAGTTGCAGCTTTGGGCAAAGCTGGCATTAGCGCTTGTAAATATGCCAAGCAGGGCACCCAACCAGATTTGCTTGTTTTGATTAATCATTTTTTGGCTCAGGATTTGGGTGGTGGTGTTTGGGTGTCGCTTGGTTTTAGGAACACAAATACTGTTCCCACCACAACCATCAGCACCAATACGGCACCCCCAAGAATCGGCAGCAGCAATGAGTTGTCCATTAATTCAGTTTAGCTGTGAAAGAGCAATACCAACCCTTGGCTCACCTGATGAAACTCCCTTTCCTCCCGGCTTAGGTCGATGCCAACGCCGAGTCCCTCCTTTAACGCCTGTTCAAATGGTGGTTGGTTTGGAATTGTTTTATCGGTGCAGAGGGCTGCAATACCCACAGATGTTGCATGCCATGTAAAGCCATCGGTTACCCATATGGCCTCTTCCATCAGGGCTTCTTCCAGTAGGGAGCGCAGTGGCAAGGATTTCACCAACCAGTCCCTAGCCTGATAACGAAAATGCTTCGCGGCAACACACCGTGAGCTTTTGTAGTGGAGCTCACCTAGCCTCCGCGGCGATGAGCAGTTTTTCTTTCCCAACCGCCCTCGTTCACGAGTGGTTTAGCCCCCGCTCAGTTGGTGGTGCTGAATTGGTGGTGCAACAGCTAGACCATCTATTGCAACCCCAGTTGTTCAGCTTGGTTGATGCTGAATCAAGCCACCCCGGCAGCTGGCTTGAAGGGCGTTCAATCCGCACATCTTTTATCCAGAAGCTCCCCTTCGGCAAAAGCCATGTGCAGCAATACTTGCCCCTTCTACCCCTGGCGATTGAACAGCTCAACCTGGAGGGTTATCCCCTGGTTTTAAGCAGTAGCCATTTGGTTGCCAAGGGAGTGCTAACCAGCCCCGAACAACTGCACGTGAGTTATGTGCATACCCCAGTGCGCTACGCCTGGGATCAAATGCACGCATACCTTCGGGCCTCCTCCATCGCTAGGGGCCCCCTCGGCCCTTGGGTGCGCTGGCAGCTCCATCAGTTGCGCCTTTGGGATGTGTTGAGTGCCAGCCGCCCCAACCATTTGATTGCCAATTCCCGTTTCACCGCCCAACGCATAGCCCGCTACTGGGGCCGCTCTGCCACCGTGCTGCCACCCCCCGTTGGCGTGGAACGTTTTGATTGGCAGCAACCACGGGACTCTTTTTATTTATGTGTTTGCCGCCTAGTTCCCTACAAGCGCGTTGATTTGGTTGTGCAGGCTTGCGTTGATTTAGATCTACCTCTGTTGGTGGTGGGTGATGGACCCGAACGCAAACGGCTTGAATCCATAGCTAAGGCCAATATTCGCTTTTTGGGCCATTGCCCCGCCGCTGAGGTGGAGCAATTGATGGCCCGTTGCCGCGCCTATGTGTACGCCGGTGTGGAGGATTTCGGCATCGCCCCTGTGGAAGCAATGGCCGCTGGGGCTCCAGTGATTGCATTGGGGCGGGGCGGCTTGCGTGATTCAGTGCTTTGCCTAAGCCAAAATCGCCAAACTGCCACTGGTTTGCTCTTCCCAGATCAGGAACTGGCTCAACTGCGCAGTGCCTTAAACGCCTTTGAAGAAGGGCGGTTGTGGCGTGAATTGCCAGCGGAGCGCCTACGCATTCACGCAGAAAGCTTTGCACCTCAAGCATTTAGAGCCCGCCTAGAGCGTTTGCTACACAACTGGTGGGATACCCATAACAGTGATCCCTATGGCGCTGTGCCTGTGAATTAGCTGACCCAGGTTCTCTGGTTGCGGTGCATGCGATTTGTACGTTTGGTGCAACTCATGCAGTGCAAATGCTCGCGCGTTCGCCACTAAAAAATTTAGCTGCATTTAGTAATTCCGCTTCATCAGTTTCAGCTAATTTCCCCTTGGCGGCGAAGTCAATGTCTTTCAGCTGCAGCCGCCAAGGCCTGCAAATAAGGCCCAATGCAAGCATCAAACGCACAGCTGATATTGCTTTTTCCCTTGGTTTGCTCTGCCTTGGCTCCCCCTTATTGCTTGCCATCGCCCTGCTTGTAAAAATCACCTCCCCCGGACCAATTTTTTATTCCCAGGAGCGCATCGGTAAACGCTACAGCCGTTTTGGTTGCATCAAATTTCGCACTATGCAATTGGATGCTGATCAACGCCTGCAAAACCTGCTCGCCAGTTCACCGGCACTGCGCCAGGAATTTGCTAAGGATCACAAGCTGAAAAACGATCCGCGAATCACACCGATCGGCCAATTTCTAAGGGTTACTAGTTTGGATGAATTGCCACAATTGATTAATATTTTCCGTGGTGAGATGAGTTTGGTGGGTCCGCGGCCCATCGTTCAAGACGAAATTCGTCGATATGGGCAATCCATGGATGAGGTGCTTTCAGTGAGGCCTGGGCTCACTGGCTTGTGGCAGGTTTCAGGTAGGAATAATCTCAGCTACAAGCGCCGAGTTGAATTGGATCTCATTTATGTGCGCCGCCACAATTTGAGGCTTGATTTCAATATTCTGCTTCGCACCATCGCAGTTGTTTTATTTCCAGCCGACAAAGGCGCCTACTAGGATTAAAGCGATTAGCTGCCATTGCAAGGCAAGCCATTGGTTTATGCGCAATATGGCTAAAATAGCATCGCTATTTACTACGTTGCCACCTCTATTTAATATGGGTTTATTAATAGCTTCACCTTCGTAATAATTTAAACCTCCAAGCTGAATGTTTAGTGCGTAGGCATAGGCGGCCTGGGATACTCCTGCATTTGGAGAAGCGTCTGCTTTGCCATCGCGACAGGCAGCCCACAATTCGCCAAGGCTTAGGGCCACCAGCCTTGAGGGCAGCCACACCAATAAATCATCCAGTCGAGCCCCTGCGGTGCCAAGCCAGCGCAGTCGCCCCCGGCGATAGCCCAGCATCGAATCAAGGGTGCTACTTGCCTTAAACCCCCAGGCCATTGCCAGGGGCCCTGGCCACTCAGTTAAGCCAGCGCACCAGAGCAGTGCCCCCAGCAGCAGCCAAAACAATGGGGCAAACAAGCCATCTACGCCATTCTCACTGGCGGTTTCAGCTGTTGCCCGCAGGATTTCCATTTGGTTTAATCCCGCCGTATCGCGGCCAACAATCCAGCCAAGCCGTTCCCGGGCTACTGCTAAATCATCGGGTTGGCTTGCCAATGGTTCTAAAACTGCCCTAACGGCTAGGGCCAGGCTGCGGCCCGCCAAGCAGCTGGCCATGGCGATTAAAAGCAGGGGCATTGCCCATGGTTTCGCTAAAGCAAGCCGTTCAATCAACCAACCCGCCAGGCCGCTTCCGAGCAGCAGCAATGTTGTTATCACAAAGCCCCCTAGGCGCAGCCGCCAGGGGCTGTAGCCAGCCCAGGCTTCTGCCCAACTGCGCCATAGCTTGATCAGTGCCCCCATGGCCATCACGGGGTGGGGCCAATGGGGCGGATCGCCCAGCAGCCGATCAAGGCCGCTGGCAATTATTACCAGCAGCAGCGGCCAGATCAGGCGGTTTTTAACCAGCTGAACATTGAACGCAGGCCTTTACCCACCGATTCAATCGGGTGTTGGCTGTCTCTTTGGCGCATTTTTGTCATCTGGGGCTTGCCTGCATCGCATTCAGCCACAAAATTGCGGGCAAAGGTGCCATCTTGAATATCGCTAAGGATGCGCTTCATTTCAGCTTTGGTTTCTGCTGTGATCAACCTTGGGCCACTCACATAGTCGCCATATTCAGCCGTATTAGAGATCGAATCCCGCATGGCAGTGAGGCCACCTTTAACCATTAAATCAACGATTAGCTTCACTTCATGGAGGCATTCGAAATAGGCCAGTTCCGGTTGGTAGCCAGCCTCCACCAGGGTTTCAAAGCCAGCTTTCACCAGTTCGCTCAGGCCACCGCAAAGCACCGCCTGTTCACCAAATAAATCGGTTTCCGTTTCCTCTTTGAAATTGGTTTCCAGGATGCCCGCCCTGGTGCCACCAATCCCTTTGGCGTAGGCCATCGCCAGTTGCCGCGCCTTGCCGCTGGCATCTTGTTCAATTGCAAATAGGGCGGGCACGCCCATGCCGTTTTGATATTCCCAACGCACCGTGTGGCCAGGACCCTTTGGGGCAACCATCACCACATCCACATCAGCCGGTGGTTTGATCAGTTCAAAGCGAATATTGAACCCATGGGCAAAGCTCAACATCTTGCCGGCGCTTAGATGGGGTGCAATTTCAGTGTCGTAAACGGCTTTTTGGAATTCATCAGGCAGTAGCACCATGATCCAATCAGCCTTGGCGGCAGCTTCGGCCACGCTCAATACCTCGAGGCCGTCTGCCTTTGCTTTTTCCGCCGAGCGGCTGCCTTCATAGAGGCCAACCACCACATCAACGCCGCTGTCCTTGAGATTTAAGGCATGGGCATGGCCCTGGGAGCCATAGCCGATGATCGCCACGGTTTTACCGCTTAGAAGATCAAGGTCTGCATCGTTGTCGTAGTAAAGGGTGGCCATCCGGGGTAAGGGCAGGGCAAAGGAGGAGCCTACCCAAACGCCATCCCTAGGCTTCGCTTGGGTTGCTAATTACCCGATCGATCAGGCCATATTCCTTCGCTTCAGCGGCACTTAAGAAGTAGTCGCGGTCGGTGTCTTTCTCTAGCTTTTCCAAGTTTTGACCAGTCATCTCCGCCAGCTGTTGGTTTAGCTGATCTTTAAGGCGCAGGATTTCCCGCGCTTCGATTTCAATGTCGCTGGCTTGCCTTTGGCTAGTGCCCCCCAAGGGCTGGTGGATCATGATCCTGCTATGGGGTAACGCCAAGCGTTTGCCCTTGGTGCCAGCCGCCAATAGAAAAGCACCCATGGAAGCGGCAAGGCCCACGCAAATGGTTACCACATCAGCTTTTACATATTGAATCGTGTCGTAAATAGCAAGGCCTGCTGTTACCGATCCGCCTGGGGAATTGATATACAAGTAAATCGGTTTACTGCTGTCGTCGGAATCGAGATACAGCATTTGTGCAACTAAAGCATTAGCAACACCATCATTTACCTCTTGGCCAAGGAAGAGGATCCTCTCCACACCAAGGCGGGTGTAGATGTCTACCCAGCGCTCATATTGGCTGCCTGGGAGACGGTAGGGAACGCTTGGGGTGCCGATGGGCATGGTGAAAAATGCAGGGTTAGGGGTGTGGAAGAAAACAAAAAACAGCGGTTAGCTGGGCAGATCTTTACGGCTGCTCAATACCCGATCAATCAAGCCATATTCGAGTGCTTCCTTAGGTGTTAGGTAGGTCATGCGATCGGAATCCTCAGCCAATTGTTCAGGGCTGCGGCCCGTGTTCAAAGAGAGCATTTCCAACATGGTGCGCTTGTTTTGCAACACCTCCTTTGCTCTGATCTGGATGTCGGTGGCTTGGCCCCGGGCGCCACTGCGGGGTTGATGCAGCACGATTGAAGCATTGGGTAAAGATGCCCTTTGCCCCTTGGTGCCAGCGGAAAGGATCATCGCTGCCGTGCCCATCGCTTGACCAATGCAAATCGTGTGCACAGGTGGTTTCACATATTTGATCGTGTCGCAGATGGCAAATGCCTCAGTTTCAAAACCGATTGCATCTCCTGAATACCAGCTGGTGCCAGTGGAATTTATGTAGAAGAAGATTGGTTTTTCTGGATTATCAAATTCCAAATACAGCAATTGGGCAATGATTAATTCAGTTACATCTATACCCATCTGGCGTTTTGCATCGTCGTCTGAAAACAGGGGTAAGCCCAGATAAACGATGCGTTCCTTCAGTAGCAGCGAAGGCAGATCCGGCGGCGGGGTGCGAAATGAACTGCTGCCCCCTTCTGAGTAGGGAGCCGATACGGCCGAAACCATCAAGTAGGTGCGGATGCAGCGAGCCTAGCGAGGGTCGGAGGCGCGAGCGAACACCATCCTTCCCGCAGGGGTTTGCAGGGCGCCCGTAACGGTTACCTCCCGCCGTTCACCAATGCTGCTGCGCGCCCCTTCCACCACAACCATCGTGCCGTCTTCCAGGTAACCAACCCCCTGCTCAGCTTCTTTGCCCTCCCTGATGATCTTGAGCTGGAGCAAATCCCCCGGTTGTACCTCAGGCCTGAGCCGAACCACCAGTTCACTCAGGTTGAGGGGCCGTAGGTTTTGCACCTGGGCCACCTGGGCCAGGTTGTAATCGGTTGTGAGCAGCAGCCCATTGGTATCGGCCGCTAGTTTCAGCAATTTGTCGTCTACCCCCGCTCCCTCGTAGCGGGTGTTGTTAACAACCAAACGCCGGCCATATTGCTGGCGCATCTCCGTGAGCAATTTCAAGCCGCGGCGGCCTTTACCCCGTTTTTCAGCATTGCCAGAATCGGCCAACTGTTGCAGTTCATCGATTACGCATTGGGCCACGATCACCTGACCTTCCAATAGCCCGCATTCCACCAGCCATTGCACCCGGCCATCGATAATCACGCTCGTATCAAGGATTTTGGGGCTGGCCGGTTGCAGCACCCCATCGGCCACCAGCAGGGCTTCATTGCTGCTCGGAATAAACAAGCGCAGCAGGGTTCTGCCATGCACTTCGGCCAGGTTGTAGCCGCTCACGCCAAAAAATACGTTGCTCAACACCGCCGCCAGTGGTTTTACAAAACCCACCTCCCACGGCAATGGCAGCAGCAGGATCGGTGCCAGCAGCAGGTTTGCCACCAGTAGCCCCAGGATCAAACCCACCGCCCTACTGATTAATAAATCCGTTGGCATGGTGCGCACTTGGCGCATTAATTTCTGGCGCAATTGTTGAAAAAGCAGCCCTGCCACCAGGCCAAAAAGGGCGCCAAAGCCACCCAGCACCCAGCGCAGCCCCTCCAAATTGGTTACCTGCACCAGCAGCCTTTCCGGCAGTAAGTCCACCCCAAGCCAGCCGGAGGCAGCGCCGGAAATCAAAAACAGAATCAGAATCAGGGCATCCACCACGGCGTAGCAGGGAGAGCTTCAGGGATTAGCCCCTAAACAGATTTATATGAGTGTGCCGCTTCCGCTCCATCGGCGCTTGCCCCGCAGCCTTTATCTCCATATCCCCTTCTGCCATCGCCGCTGTTTTTATTGCGATTTTCCTGTGGTGCCTTTGGGTGACCATGCTTCTGGCGCTACTTCTAATTCCGTAGCAAATTACCTAGCTCAACTAAACCTCGACCTGGAGGCCGCAGCTCCAGGCCCACCGCTTTCCACCGTTTACATCGGTGGCGGCACACCATCGTTGCTCTCCGTTGCTCAAATAGGCGCCCTGCTTGAGCGGCTGGAACAGCAATGGGGGCTGGCGCCTGGCGTTGAAATAAGCCTTGAGATCGATCCGGCCAGCTTTGATCGCCCTTGGTTGGAAGCGGTGTTGAACCTTGGCATTAACCGCTTCAGCCTGGGGGGTCAGAGCTTTGATGATCAGGTTTTGCATGGCCTTGGCCGGCGCCATAGTGCTGCCCAGTTGCGGGAAGCTTGCGCCTGGTTGCGTCAATTTCAGGCGGCAGGGCAATTAAACAGCTGGAGCCTTGATTTAATCCTCAACCTGCCAGGTCAAACGCAGCAGCACTGGCAGCAGCAATTAAGCGCAGCCCTTAGGGAATATCCGCCCCATCTTTCGATTTACGACCTAATCGTGGAACCCGGCACGGTGTTTGAGTGGCGCCAAAGGCGGGGTGAATTGCCCTTACCAAGCCAAGATGCCGCCGCTGAACATTTGGATCACACCCACCAGCAGCTTGCCGCTGCGGGCTATGGCCACTACGAAATCAGTAATTGGGCCCTTCCCGGCCATTGCTCCCGCCACAACCGCGTTTATTGGAGTGGTGCCCCATGGTGGGCTTTTGGCCTTGGTGCCACAGCCGGTGCTGGCGCTGAACGGTTGGCCAGGCCCCGCACCAGGGAGGCCTACGGCCAATGGCTGCTCAGTTACCCAGGCCAGCAGTTGCCAGCAGGCATCGCTTTGGGGTCTATCCCACCCCTGGAAGATCTGCTGCTGGTGGGCCTCAGGCGCCGGGAAGGGGTTGACCTCGCCTGGCTGGAGGCTGCCGTTGCTTGGCCGGTGGAGGGCTCCTTGGCTGCCGCCATCGGCCAGGTTCTGGCCCCCTGGTTAAGCGATGGGCTTGTGCAATTAAATCAAGGTCGTTTGCGCTTGGTGCCCCCCGCTGGCTTCAGCCTTAGCAATGCGGTGTTGCGGGACCTACTGGCCTGGTTGCAAGGATGCAACCCAGCCCCTGAGGGCCTCACTAAATAATTCGGCCCCCGGCAGCAGGGCACTGGAAAAGGGCGGTTGGGCTGCCGTAAGCCCAAGTAGATCAGCTGTTACCCGCACTTGGCCATCGCAGTTGTTGCCGGCGCCAATGCCGATTACCGGCAGCTCTAATTCCTGGCTTAATTGGCCTGCCAGGGGGTGTGGCACATGCTCGAGCACCAAGGCAAAGCAGCCGGCTTGTTCCAGTTCATGGGCGCTTTGGCGCAAGCGCTCTTGGGCTACCGGATCGGTGGCCTGGCGGCGGTAACCAAGCTGACGCACCGATTGGGGTGTTAGCCCCAGGTGACCCATCACCGGAATGCCGCTGCGCACTAGGCGGCTAACCACTGCCAGGGTTTCCGGTTCTGCCCCCTCAAGTTTCACGCCAAGGCAGTTGGTTTCTTTGAGGAACCTACCGGCCGCCGCCACAGCTCGATCCGGGCCGCATTGATAGCTCAAAAATGGCAGATCACACACCATCGGCGTGTGCTGTAATCCCTTCTCCACGGCCGCTGCATGGTGCAGCATCGCCTCCACCGTTACGGGCAGGGTGGTGGCATGGCCAAGGCTCACCATGGCAAGAGAATCCCCCACCAGCACCAGATCAACCCCAGCCGCTTCCGCCCATTGGGCACTCATCACATCCCAAGCTGTGAGCACAGCAATGGGCTTTCCCTCCTGCTTGAGGCGCTGCAGTTGAAGGCCCAATTGGGGAGGGGTAAGGCTCAAGCCGTTTGAACTTGTAAGTGCCAGCCATTGCTAACATGGGGTCGACTCGGATCCATGCGGCTCCGACGCCTAAACCTGGTCAGATCCGGAAGGCAGCAGCCACACGGGATGCTCGAGGCAGGCGTGGACTCCGGGTCACCTAATTAAATTTCAGAATCAGTTTTCGGCGCGATTTTGGCGTTGCAGCAGAAAGGAAGGTATGCGCACACCACTGGAATCGCCCTCATCGCCATTGCGGCTTGGGGAAACGGGCTCGAGCAGTGAGTTTTGGCTGAGCCGTTTTGGCACATAGATGCCGCCCCCTTCAAAGCCAGTGGCAATCACAGTTACGTGGATTTCGCCTTCCAATTGATCATCAACAACAGCGCCAACAATGATGTTGGCTTCAGGATCCACCACGTCGTAGATCACCTCAGATGCGGTGGTCATGTCTTCCAGGGTCATGTCGCGGCCGCCACTGATATTGATCACACAACCCTTGGCGCCATCGATGCGGGCCGATTCCAGCAGCGGGCTGCTCATGGCTGCCATCGCCGCTTCTGTTGCCCTTGATCTACCCGAGCCAATGCCAATACCCAACAGTGCGGTGCCAGCGCAGGCCATCACCGAACGCACATCGGCGAAATCCACATTCACCAGGCCTGGTTTTGTGATGATGTCGCTGATGCCCTTCACGCCGCTGCGCAACACCTCGTCGGCGGCGCGAAATGCTTCCTGCAGTGGTGCCCCAGAAATTGAATCCCGCAGGCGATCATTTGGGATCACAATCAAGGTATCCACGTGTTCCGCCAGGCGGGCAATGCCCTCCTCCGCCTGCCGCATGCGTTTCCTGCCTTCAAAAGTGAAGGGTTTAGTAACGATGCCAACGGTGAGGGCGCCGGATTCCTTGGCCACTTCCGCCACGATCGGGGCTGCTCCGGTGCCAGTGCCGCCGCCCATGCCAGCGGTGATAAACACCAAATCGGTGCCCTCTAGGGCTTGCTGCAATTCGATGCGCGATTCTTCAGCCGCTTTTTGACCAATGGCTGGATTACCCCCAGCACCAAGGCCGCGGGTGAGCTTCATGCCCAACTGCACCCTCTGGTTAGCTGAGGCATTCAGCAGGGCTTGGGCATCGGTATTGAGCACCCAAAAGCCCACCCCATGGAGCTCAGAGGCGATCATCCGGTTAACTGCATTGCTGCCGCCACCACCAACACCGATAACTTCGATCCGGGCGCTTTGGCTGGGCACAATTCCCTGGCCCGCCATGGCGGATTTGGATTCGAAGCTATCCATCGAATAAGTCAAGCTTTCAGTGCCTTTCATTATTCCAGGCTTAGTTCATATTTGAAATTTTTTTTATCTGGATTCGCACATTCGAGTTGAACTCTTAATTTTCTGGTTGCTGCTTGGGTGCCGCCATAACCAGCTCAGGATGTTCCGGGTCGCTTAAATCCAGTGCTTTTGCCCCCGCTGGGCGATCAAGATTTTTTGCTAGGTGGCTCAGCACCTGCAGCCTTCTGCCGGTGCGTTCATCAATGGGGCCAAACCGCACTGCACCTAACTTGTTGCTTACAAGCCAAAGGTCGCCATTGGCTTCAAAGCGCAGTTCCCGCACATCCGCCTGCTTGGGGAGCACGCCAATCAGTAGTTCCAATGTGGGTTGGTAGCGGCTTTGCCAGCCCAGCACCATCAGGTTTGGCAGGGCTGCTCCGCCAAGGCCCGCCTGTTGGCGTGGGCTAATCCAGCGGCCGGTGCGATCGATATAACCCTGCTCAGGGCCACTGCTACCGCTGCGTTGGGCCCTAGCAACGGCCGCCCGTTCGCTCAAATTAATAACCAAACGGGGCGGCAGCATCTGCCGTTGTATGCGCACCTGATCCACCGGCAGGGCAGCCGCAAGCCGTTGTTTGATCAGGATTGGATTTAATTCCAACAGCTTTAGTGGAAAGGTGAGGCCAGATGCCCTAACCACCAGCTCGCGGTTTAGATCCGGGGCACCGCTCACCTCCACTTGATTGGGGCTGCGCAGGATCCAGGCTTGTTTGATAACCAGCCAGCCAAGGCCTGCGCTGATCGCCATCAAGGCAAGCAGCCGCCAGAGTTGGGCGATGGTGTCTAGGCGTTTACGCCGGCGTAGTTCCTTGCGGCGCTGGATGCCCTCTGCCAAATTTTCACGGCTTTGCTCCACCACAGATCAGAGCTCACAGCGGGAGCGACTCATCAATTCACCAATCCAGCGGCGTGCCCGATCGGCATCGGAAAAGGGCAGGTCGTATTCGCGGCCATCACCTATCAGCCTGAGCCGGCAGGCCCCATGGCTTTCATCTGTTAAGGGGGCATCGCCAGAACCCAACGACAGCAATTCCACCAGCTCCAATTTCGACACCATCAACGACCCCTGCGGTTTGAACTTACCCGCTTCAAAGCTGGTCCACTCCAGGCAGCCATCCTTCAACCTTGCGCCACCACCACCATCCAATTTGGATAGTTCAGAACCTGCCGCCCATTCCAAAAAAAGCCGTTGTCGCCTTCGTTCAAGCCAGCCGAGGGCCGCTAAAACCACAAAGGCCACCAGCAGGGGTAACCAGAGCAATCCATGGGTCATCTCGCCAGCTCCACTAATTGGTGCACCAGATCTGCCAGGGGGATACCGCTGGCAAACCAAAGCATCGGATACATGCTGAGGTGCGTGAACCCTGGCAACGTATTGATTTCATTGATCAAAAGCCGTTCTGTTGCCTCTTCGTAAAACAAATCAACGCGGCTAAGGCCGCTGGCACCCACCGCCTGCAGGGCGGCAATCGCCAGTTTTTGGGCTTCATTTGCCACCTGCTCTGGCACCTGGGCTGGAATTACAGCCTGGCTATGGCCTTCGCAATATTTGGTTTCGTAGTCGTACCAATCAGCATCAAAGCAAATTTCGCCCACCACAGAAGCCCTTAATTTTTCCCGCCCCAATACGGCGCATTCCAGTTCCCGCACCTTGAGACCCTGTTCCACCACAATCCGCTGGTCGTGGCTGGCGGCAAGTTGCAGGCCCGCTAGTAGCTCGTTGCGGTTGCTGGCTTTACTGATGCCCACAGATGAACCAAGGTTGGCTGGTTTTATGAAACAGGGGTAGCCAAGTGCCGCCTCCAGCCGGCTGAGCAGTTGGTTTGGCTGTTCAAGTTCCGCTGCCGCCACCGGTTGGTAAGCACCCTGGGGCAAACCGGCTGCTGCAAACGCGGCCTTCATGGCCAACTTATCCATGCCAACGGCAGATCCCAATACCCCAGAACCCACATAGGGCACCTGCATCAAGCTAAATAAACCCTGGATGGTGCCGTCTTCCCCATTGGGGCCATGGAGCACCGGAAACCAACATTGCACCTCCAATGCCCCAGGCGGGAAGCCATGGAAGCCCTCCCTTTCAAGCTGATCATCGAGGGGGGCGGGAAGCTGGCTTTTTAATACGGCCTCGGCAACCTCTTCCCCCCACCAGCGGCCCTTTTGATCGATGTAAAAGCAGCGCACTTGATAGCGCTCCGGATTGCTGCCTTCGTTAAAACCCTGCTTCACGGTGCAGGCCGATCTAATCGAGATGGCGTGTTCCCCTGAGGCGCCACCAAATATCAAGCCCACCACTAATTTTGCTTTAGTTGGGCTGCTATCCACGGAACCGTTGCGGGGGCCTCAAGGTACCAGCGCCGCTTTTGCAATGGCGCTACCGCTGAGGGAAAACGGACGAACAGCTTCGATTTTTACAGCCACAGTGCTGCCAACTTGATGGCCCCTGGCTTCAAAAAAAGTAAGCCGATTGGTGCGGGTGCGTCCCATCAGTTGCTGGGGATTTTTAGGGTTGATGGCCTCCACTAAAACCTCCTCGCAACGGCCTAGGTAGCGCTCACCACTCTGGCGGGCTTTCTTTTCTACCAACGCATTTAATTCCTGCAGCCTTGCCACCTTCTCCGCTTCCGGCACTTGGTTTGGCCAGTTGGCCGCTGGGGTGTGGGGACGGGGGGAATAGGCAGCCGTATTAACTAAATCAAAGCCAATCTCATCAACCAGGGCCAAGGTATTGCGAAATTGAGCGTTGCTTTCCCCTGGAAAGCCAACGATTGCATCGGCGCTGATGGCCGCATGGGGCATGCGGCTGCGGATCTGTTCAACGATGCGGCGATAGCGGCCAATGTTGTAACCGCGGGCCATGGCCTTAAGCAATTCATCATCACCACTTTGAAAAGGCACGTGAAAGTGTTCGCACACCTTGCTCAAATTGGCGCAGGCTTCAATCAGGCGTTCGGTGAAATAACGGGGATGGCTGGTGGCAAATCGAATCCGTTCAATCCCTTCCACATCATGGATGTGATGCAGAAGATCGGTGAGGGTGTGTTGACGTCGGCCTTCGGGGGTTATCCCAGGTAGATCGCGGCCGTAGGCATCAATGTTTTGACCAAGCAGGGTGATTTCCTTATATCCCTTTGCTGCTAATGATTCGATTTCAGTGCGAATCGCCGCAGGTAAACGCGATTGCTCCTGGCCCCGCACCGCTGGCACCACGCAGTAGGTGCAGCGTTCATTGCAGCCGTAGATCACATTTACCCAGGCGCAAAGTTCACTTTCCCGGCGGGCGGTGGTGATGTCTTCAAGGATGTGATTTTCATCGGTGGCAAGCACCTGCTGGCCATTACCAACCTGATTTAAGAGCGTTTCCAACCTGTTGGCGTGTTGGGGCCCCATTACTAGGTCGAGTTCGGGCACCCGCCGCAATAGGGCAGCCCCCTCCTGTTGGGCAACGCAACCGGCCACCACCAGGGTGAGATTTGGATTTTGGCGTTTGCGAATCGCTTGGCGGCCCAGGTAGCTGTAAACCTTTTGCTCTGCGTTATCGCGAATTGTGCAGGTGTTGTAGAGCACTAAATCAGCTTCAGCTTCTGCTACCCCTTGGCGATAGCCCATGGTTTCCAAAATGCCAGCCATTCGTTCTGAATCGGCTTTATTCATCTGGCACCCAAAGGTGGTAATCCAATAGGTGGGATCGGCCATGGGCTTAAGAGATGAGGTGATCAGCTAACTCCAGTGTTATCTAAAGCGGTTCCCATGGCAGGGTGAAACAAACGGGTATTTGTTTTTAACTCCATGGCTTGGCAGCTGAGCCGCTTTTCGCTCACTAAACGGGTGCCTCTCACCATCAGCAGGGGCACCACCGCAACAGTGGAGCATCTGCTGCTGGAGATCAGCCATGGGGGTTGCACGGGCCGCGGTGAAACCGGTGGATTTGACACCGGCAACCATTGCTATCAAACGGCAGCTCTGGAAAATGAACTGCTGCAATGGCTTCCCTGCCTTGGGGAGCAGGCTCCACCACCGCCCCAGCTATGGGGCTCCCTCTTAGCTCCCTTGAGCCCACCGGCCCGTTGCGCCGTGGATTTGGCTTTGCATGATTGGTGGGCTAAACAGCTGGGCTATCCCCTCTGGCAGCTCTGGGGCCTGGATTTAGGCAGTTGTAAAGCCACCAGCGTCACCCTGGGTATTGCACCAGTGGAACAGCTGCTGCAACGGCTTGAGCAGTGGCGCAGCCTTCTGCCTGCCTCGCGGCTGAAGCTCAAGCTCGGTAGCCCCGCTGGCATTGAAACGGATCAAGCCCTGGTGGAGGCTTTGCTGCCGGCCCTGGCTGGTGCGGAACTCCAGGTTGATGCCAATGGTGGTTGGAACCTGGAGCAAGCCAAATTGATGCTGCCCTGGTTGGCCGAGCGGGGGGTGGTGTTGGTGGAGCAGCCCCTCGCGGCCCGCAGCGGCGATGAAGCTGATTTTGCTGCCCTGCAGGGGCTCAGCTCCATGGCCCTTGTGGCTGATGAAAGCTGCTGGGGCACAGCTGA
Organism: Synechococcus lacustris Maggiore-St4-Slac; assembly: GCF_024345595.1. Lineage (NCBI taxonomy): Bacteria > Bacillati > Cyanobacteriota > Cyanophyceae > Synechococcales > Synechococcaceae > Synechococcus > Synechococcus lacustris. The sequence continues at coordinate 26,376 of NZ_JAGQBK010000006.1, forward strand.
TTTATTGCGCTTGGCCCCCCACGTGCAGGGGGTGAATTTGAAATTGCTTAAAACCGGCGGGCTAACCGAGGCTTTGCTGATGGCCCGCCTAGCCCAACGCCTTGGGGTGGGCTTGATGCTTGGCTGTTATTCAGATAGCAGCTTGCTGAATGGGGCAGCGGCCCATCTCTTGCCATTGGTGGAATGGCCAGACCTCGATTCCCATCTCAATCTCAGTGATGATCCTTTTGTTGCACCTCCGCGCCAGGGGGATGAGCTGCTGCCAAGCCAACTGCCAGGTTTAGGGGTGGAGAGATGTTGAACGCTGCTGCGCCGGTGGTTCTGCTTCAGCACGGCGGGCTAACCAACCTTTCCGGTAAAACCGGGCTGGCCTTTTTGCGTTACCGCCAGGGCCCGATCGTGGCGGTGCTTGATCCAAGCCAGGCAGGGGCGGATCTGCCATTGCTAACAGGTATTCCCCGTTCGGTGCCGATCGTTGCTTCCCTGGCGGAAGCGATGGTTTACGGGCCCCAGGTGGCGGTGGTGGGGCTTGCACCCTCCGGCGGCCGCCTAGCGCCTGAAGTGCGTCAGAGCGTGGCGGAAGCCCTGGCAGCTGGCCTAAGCGTGGCCAGTGGTTTACACACCAAGCTCGCTGCTGATCCCGAGTTGGCGGCCCTAGTGCAGCCGGGTTGTTGGATTTGGGATCTACGCCAGGAGCCAGCCCAGCTGCAGGTGGCAGCTGCCCGGGCTGCGGCTTTGCCCTGCCGCCGGGTGTTGGCCCTTGGCAGCGACATGAGCGTGGGCAAGATGAGCACCGCTTTGGAATTAACAGCTGCTGCCCGCAGCCAAGGCCTTGATGCTCGGTTTGTGGCAACCGGCCAAGGGGGAATTTTGATTTCAGGTGCCGGCATTGCCCTAGATGCAGTGCGCATCGATTACGCCGCTGGGGCAGTGGAAGCGGCTTTATTGCAAACAGCGGAGGGGGCCGGCCCCGCTGCGATTGTTTTTGTGGAGGGTCAGGGTTCCTTTTGCCATCCGGGTTCAAGCGCCAGCTTGCCGCTTTTGCGGGGCAGCCAACCCACCGAACTCTTGCTGGTGCATCGAGCTGGCCAGCAGGCAATCCGAAATCTGCCGGACATTCCCCTGCCACCCTTGCCCCAATTGATCTCCACCTGTGAAGCCCTAGCTGCCTTGGCAACACCCCAGGCGGCAAAGCCACCACGGGTAAAGGCGATAGCCCTTAATACCGGCCACCTTGAGGGCGATGCAGCTGAGCTGGAAATCAAAAAAGCCAACCAACTAACCGGATTGCCCTGCGGCGATCCGGTTAGGGGAGATAGGGAACTGCTGTTAGCGGCCCTATTGAGTTGAAGGGCGAGCGAGGGGATTCGAACCCCCGTATGGCGGCACCACAAGCCGCTGCCTTAACCACTTGGCGACGCCCGCCGTGGAGTACAAAATCTACCAGTTAGGCAGAAACAACCCAGTGGCTGAAGCTCTAGCAAAACCTTTGGGGTTACTTGTTGTGGGGATTGGTGCCCTGTTGGTTATCACCAACCCAAGCCCTAAGGATTTCCGTGAATTTGCTGGCACGGAACTTGCAGAGCAAGCAGTGGCGGAATTTTGCCCGCCAGGCAAGCTTCCCCTGATGCTGCGTTTGGTGGTGCAGAACTGCCCTGAACTGATCCGCGCCCAACGGGAACCCCTAGGTGCCCTGGCAGATCAGTTCAGCCAACGGCTCAACTTCGGCCTGTTTAGCGTTTACACAACCCAGCTGGCTGGTGGGCAGCTGCTGCCCCAATTGGCCCTGCCTGGCTATGAACTGAAAACCCTTGCGGTGGCTGGTCAATTCCTGGTGTTAAAAGCAACCGAAAGCAATGCTCCTTGAAGCCGATAGGGCCGCATTAATCGAAGCCTGCAGCGGCCTTGAGCTGGTGGAGCAGGGCCCCCTATTGGAACGCCTCTCCCACGATCAATTTTGCTTCTCGCCCCTGCTACAGCCCCAGTTGCAACCCTGCTTAGCCGATTTAGTTGTGCGGGTGAAGCAGCCCCATGAGGTGTTGCAGGTGGCTGCTGCTTGTTATCGCCTGGGCATTCCCCTCACACCTCGGGGAGCCGGTAGTGGCAACTACGGCCAATGCGTGCCCCTCCAGGGGGGTGTGGTGCTCGACACCTCTGGCCTGGAGCAAGTGCGTAGTTTCAACAGCAGCACTGGGTTGTTAACGGCAGAACCGGGCTGCAAGTTGTTGGAATTGGATCAATGGTTGCAACCCCAAGGTTGGGCCCTGCGCTTGGCACCTAGTACCTGGCGCACCGCCACCTTGGGTGGTTTTATCGCCGGTGGCTCCAGCGGTGTTGGCAGTTTGCGCTGGGGGTTATTGCGGGATCCAGGCAATTTGTTGGGGCTTGAGGTGGTAACCGTTGAGGCGGAACCACGCCTTTTGCAGCTGGGGCCAGCCCAAGCCCAGGCCTTAAACCATGCCTATGGCAGCAACGGCATCTTCACTGCCATCACTGTGCCCACGGCCCCATGGCAAAACTGGCAGGAGCTGGTTTTGGAATTGCCTGATCGCCCCAAGGCCTTGGCGCTAGCAGCGCAATTAGGTGTTGCTGCCCTTGAAATAGATGCCCTTTGCTACCTGGAGCAGCGCCTGGCGCAGCAGCTGCCCGATCTGCCTGAGCTAGCAACTGCCAGGGGTGATCGTTTGCTTCTTTTAGCAAGCCCTTGCTCTATCCCAGTGATCGAACAACTCACGGCCCAAGCCGGCGGCTGCCTTGTTTGGCAACGGCCCCAATGGCCGCCCAAGGGATTGCTATTGCGGGAGCTCTGCTGGAACCACACCACCCTGCAGATGCGGGCCTTGGATCCCAGCTTCACCTATCAGCTTGTGTTGCTACCGGAGCCGGAGTTGGCCTTTATCGATGCCATCGATGGCCATTGGCCCGGTTGGCTCCATTGGCACCTGGAGCGGGTGCGCCAAGGCGGTAAGCAGCGTTGGGTGGGGCTGCCGGTTTTCCCTTGGCGGGGAGAAGATCAGTTCATTGCCCTCAATCAGGCAATGGCAGCAGCCGGTGGTTTGGTTTTCAATGCCCATGCCATCACGGTGGAAGCGGGTGGCCTAGGGGTGGTTGATGGCGATCAGGTGGCAGCAAAATTTGCCAATGATCCAAAAGGCTTGCTTAATCCAGGTAAATTAAAGGGCTATATGGAGGCAATTGGCCAGGCTTAGAAAGAGATATAAAATGTTATTTTAGGGGCAATTTAAGCTGTTGCGGGTTGTGATCCCGCTTGTGGGATTGCTACCGCTTGCCCTGCGGCATAGATTTTTTAAATCTTCCCGATCAAGTAAAGCATCACTAAAATCGGCCCCTTCAATTTCAGCATTAGCAAAGCTGCTGCCGCTGGCAATTGCATTGGTTAAAATACTATTTTTTAAATTTGAGCCACTAAAATCAGCCCTATCCATAAGGGCATCGCTAAGGTTTGCCCCTTCAAAATTTGCACCAGCAAAAGAGCCCTGGGTGAAGATCGCCCCCTGGAGCTGGGCGCCGGAAAAATTAGCACCGCGGGCTAGGGTTCCGGCAAAAGAGCTGCCTTCAAGTTTTTGATTTTCAAAATCGCCGTTGCTCTGATTTGTGAGGGTGTAATCGGTTTTTTCTAAATAACTAGAAACGGCCAGGGCGGTATTCGCGCTGTTTGAAAAGTTGATTAGTGAGAAAACAAATGCCAGCGAAAATACGGCAATTATATTTCGCAGCACAAGCAAATTCTGCCTAATATTAAACATTTTAAAGTGCATGCTACTGGTGCTGCTCGGATGTAGAAATCAGCTTACATGATTTAATTGCTGGATTAATTTATGTTTTTATTTTAAATATTCCCCCAGGGTGGCGATCAGGTATAGCGATCCCGCAATAACAGGTGTTGCGCCTGGCTTTAGCAATTGCTCTAAGCCCTCCAGGGGGCTGTTTGCCTGCTGAATTTGTTCACTTCGATGGGGCAGGGCTGCTATCAAATCGGCGGCACTCCAGCTGGGGTGGTTTGGTAGGGCAAGGATCCAGGCCTGATCTCCCTTAGCCAACAGGGTTTCCACAATCGCAGCACCCTCCTTATGGCGTTGAATTCCCAGCAGCCAGCGGCGCGGTTGAGCTGATAACTCCTGGCGTAGGGCAAGGGCTGCCGGCGGGTTGTGGGCACCATCAAGCAATATTTTGCGGCCGCGCCACTCCAGTTGCTGCAGGCGGCCGGGCCAGCGGGCCGTGCTTAAACCTTTAGCCATGGCGCCATCGCTGATCAACCAGCCCTTTTCCTTAAGTGCCCTTGCCATGCCAAGGGCTACGGCGGCGTTCGTGCGCTGCCAGTGCCCAGCTAGGGCCAGTGGTTGTTCGCTGCTGAGGGGTTCCACCCAGCGCAGCTGGGTGTTGCAGGCGGCTGCTTGCTCCTCCAGCACCCTTGCCACTGCCTCTGGTTGGGGGCCGCTGATGGCAATGGCCCCGGGGGAGAAAACACCTGCTTTTTCCCTGGCGATTGCCGCCAGGCTGTTGCCCAAGTGTTCGCAATGGTCGAGGCCGATGCTTGCTATGCCCAGCACGGAACGGTTGTTGTGGGTGGTAGTGGCATCCAGCCTTCCGCCAAGGCCCACCTCCAGCACCGCCAATTTGATTGCTGCGCTGGCGCAGTGGCTAAAAGCTGCCCCTGTTATCAGTTCAAAGGGGGTTAGCTGATGTTTAGCGGCCAGGCCCTGCCAGTTTTGTAAGGCTTGCCTTAATTCCCCGGGGCTAATCAATTCACCAGCCACTTCCAAGCGTTCGCACCAGCTCACCAGGTGAGGGGAGCGGTAGATGGCGGTGCGAATTTCTGCCGCCTGCAGCATTGCGCCAAGCATGGTGCAAATCGAACCTTTGCCATTGGTGCCGGCCACCTGCACGGCAGGGAAGCAGAGCTGTGGTTGGCCTGCCTCCCCTAGGGCAGCCAGCAGCCGGCCAAGGCCAAGCTGGATGCCCCGGCGGGCAAAGGGTTCAAGTAGATCGGAAAGATCAACCGGATCGGGTAGCAGCAAATCCTTCAGAGCTTGGCCAGGGCTCGATCAAGGCGATGAAGGGCCTGGTTTAACTCCCGGCGGCTGATCACTAAAGGCGGCACAAAACGCACCACTTGGGCACCGGCGGGCACCAATAGCAAACCTTCAGCCATTGCTGCTTTTACCAGTTCTGCTGCGGTTATCGCCCCATCCCGCAGCAATAAGCCTTGAATTAACCCCCAGCCCCTTTCGCCACTTAATAGCTGGGGCCACTTAGCCACCCTTTGGCTGAGGCCATCCCGCAGCTGTTCGCCGCGTTGCTGCACATTAAAAAGCAATTGACGGCGATCCAGTTCCTTTGCAACGGTTAAGGCGGCCCTGCAGGCAAAGGGGTTGCCACCAAAGGTGCTGGCATGGTCGCCCGGTTCAAATACGGCGCAGTGGTTTTTAACGGCCAAAGCACCGATGGGAATACCACCCCCTAAACCCTTGGCAATGGTGAAAGCATCCGGTTCGATGCCCAGCTGTTCATAGCCCCAGAGGCTGCCGCTGCGCCCCATCCCCACTTGCACCTCATCAGAGATAAGTAGCAGTTGATGTTGGCTGCATAGCTGCCGCAGTTCTTTGAAAAAGGCTGGATTGCCAGGCACCACACCCCCTTCTCCCTGGAGGGGTTCAATCAAAACTGCAACAGCCCGATCGCAATGCTGTTGAAGGCTGCTTTTAAAACTATCGATGTCGTTGTAGGTGAAATAGGCAAAGCCATCGGGTAGGGGCTCAAAGCCGCGGTGATATTTGTCTTGGCCGGTGGCGGTAACGGCAGCGAGGGTGCGGCCATGGAAACTGGCCCTTGCACTCAGCACTAATGGGCGCTCAATTTGCTTTTTGCTGTGGCCGTATTTACGGGCCAATTTGATCGCTGCTTCATTCGCCTCCGCGCCAGAGTTGCAGAAAAAAAGCTGATCAGCGCAGCTGTGCTCCTGCAACCAGGTTGCTAGTTCCTCTTGTTCAGGAATTTCATAAAGGTTGGAAACATGCTGCAATTTGCTCAATTGCCTGGTTAGGGCTTGGCGCAGGCGCGGATTGCTGTGGCCAAGGCTGCAGGTGGCGATCCCGGCAACGCAATCCAAATACCACTTGCCATCACTGGCTTTTAGCCATACGCCCCTTCCTTTTTCAATTTTTAAGGGGTAACGGCCATAGGTGGCCATCACAGCGGTAGATTTAGGGCTTGGGGGCATGGCGGAATTGGTAGACGCAGCGCACTCAAAATGCGCCGGCTTCGGCTTTGTCGGTTCGAGTCCGACTGCCCCCATCAAGCGTAGGTTCGCTTAATCGAGGCACCTACTGCGTTTAGCTTGCCTTCTAGGTTGTCGTAGCCGCGATCCAGGTGTTGTAAACCCTGCACTGATGTGGTGCCATCTGCAGCTAAACCAGCGAGCACCATCGCAGCAGCTGCCCTTAGATCGCTGCCGGTAACAGGGGCGCCGCTAAGCCGAGCCACACCTTCCACAAAGGCGGTGTTGCCTTGGGTGCGGATATCAGCTCCCATCCTTTGCAGATCCCCCACATGTTGGAGGCGGTTTTCAAAAATCGCTTCAGTGATCACACTGGAGCCCTCGGCAGTGGCCAGCAAGCTCATAAATGGAGCCTGCAAATCGGTGGGGAACCCTGGAAATGGTTGGGTGCGCAGATCAACGGCATTAATGCGATCTGCCTTGATCGTTATGCCGATGCCATCGTTATTAAGTTGGCAACCACATTCCTCAAGCTTGCTGATAACAGCCCCTAAGTGCTCTGGAATTACAGGTGTTACCCGTAAACAGGAGCGGGTGATCGCACCAGCAAGCAAGAGGGTGCCCGCCTCAATGCGATCTGGAATAACCATGTAGTTGGCACCATGGAGTTTCTCCATGCCCACGATCGTGATGGTGGGTGTGCCAGCGCCACGAACCCTGCCACCCATGGCGATGATCAAGCCAGCTAAATCAATTACCTCTGGTTCCTGGGCGGCATTTTCAATCACCGTTTCGCCATCCGCCAAGGCGGCGGCCATCATTAATGTTTCGGTGGCGCCAACGCTGGGGCAATCGAGGTGGATGCGTCCACCAGTTAGGCGGTGGCCGCGGCCAGGCACCACCGCAGACACAACACCATGTTCAATCGTTACCTGGGCGCCTAGGGCCTTTAAACCTTTTACGTGCTCCACCACCGGGCGGGCGCCGATTTTGCAACCCCCAGGCAATGGCACCCGCGCTACCCCGAGGCGGGCAAGCAGGGGGCCGATGCAAAAAAAGCTGGCCCTAAGGCTGTTTACAAGTTCGTAGGGCGGCGAAATATGGCTGAGGTGATTTGCTTGCAGTTCAACCCAATCGGAGCCGCGCTCGATTTGAACGCCAAGGGAGGCAAGGATATCGGCCATGCCACCGATATCAGAAAGGGCTGGCATATTGCGCAGCCGCAAGCTGTTTTCGGTTAATAAACTGGCGGCCATTAAAACGAGGGCCGAGTTTTTCGCGCCGCTAACCCTCACTTCGCCTTCCAGTTTTTTGCCGCCGCGAATCTCTAATTGGGGAACAAGAAGCTGCTGAGACGGTATGAGGGTTGCTGTCATGGAGGCTGCCGTCTGCGCACCACATAATGACAATCAAGTTTGAGACCGTCTAGACGGCCGGCCACCGAACTGTCTTGGTTGTTAATGGTTGGGGCGGTTTGGTTGTGGGTTATGGTTTGGGGCTGCCGTGTTTTACGGCAACGCCAGCGGATGTGGCGGAATTGGTAGACGCGCTAGTTTCAGGTACTAGTGGCAGCAATGTCGTGGGAGTTCAAGTCTCCCCATCCGCATTTCTTTCTTTAATTGCTAGCTAGAACTGTGGATTGTTGCCATCCTTTATGGGTGTGATATCTCAGATGCGGTGATCGTTCTCAAAATCAGCAATGCATCGGATTTGGTTGCTTCAAAGGTTGGCAGGTTTTTAGAAATGCTCACCCCCGATGGCCTTGATGAAGCCAAGGTGGAGGAGGAGGTAATCAAAAAGCTTGTTGAAAACCTGCGGGCAGAGGGCATTCGTGGTTCGGTGGCATCTGTAAAAGGGCTAGACCTCTCAAGCGATGGCCTAAAGCTGAAAACAGACCTACATATGCGTCGTTTTGAGGAGATATAAATCCTGGCCACTGAAATAATTACAAGTAGGCGCAATCCACTTGTTGCCAAGTTGCGGGCTCTGCATCAAGCCAAGGGCAGGAGGGAGCAGGGCCTAATCCTGTTAGAGGGCACCCATCTGCTGCAGGAATGTGGGCGGCTGCAATTAAAACTGCAGCTGATCTGTGCCACCACAGCCTGGAGCCAGCGCCATCCCGATTTATTGCAATTAGCCCCTTGCCAACCGGTTAGCCCTGAGGTGTTGGCGGCCATGGCCAGCACCGAAAGCCCCGATGGGGTGGTGGCTTTATTAGCTGCGCCCAGGGATGAAACCGAGCTGGCTGAGCTGGATTTAGCGCCTAGGCCCCTGCTGCTTGGCCTTGATCGGGTGCAGGATCCAGGCAACATGGGAACGATTTTGCGCACTGCCCTTGCGGCAGGTGTTGATCAGGTTTGGTTGGGCGCTGGCGCCGATCCATGGCAACCAAAGGTTTTACGCGCCTCTGCTGGTGCTTCATTGCAATTAGCAATGCGCCGCTACCCAAATTTGGAAGCTGGCCTTGCCCTTGCTTTGAACTCCGGGCTGCAGGTTTTAGCGGCGGTGCAGCAGGGCGGAAAGCCCTATTGGGCTGTGGATTGGCAATTGCCGAGTTTGTTGTTGCTTGGCAATGAGGGCAGAGGCCTAGCTGCCAATCTTTTGGAGGGCGTTCAATTGGTAACCATTCCCCATGGCAATCGGGTGGAATCTTTAAATGTGGCAGTGGCGGCAGGCTTGCTTTTGATGGAGCGGAACAGGCAAAAACTAATGGCGGGCCATGGCAGGGGAGAATCATCCATAGCTGAGCCACACCCTTGACCGCTGCAAAGGGATCCCAAAACAATTTCGATTACGACTTGATCGTGATTGGCGCTGGATATGGCGGCTTTGATGCCGCAAAACATGCTGCCGACCATGGCTTGCGCACGGCAATTATCGAAAAAGGCGACATGGGTGGCACCTGCGTTAACCGCGGCTGTGTGCCTTCTAAGGCGCTGTTAGCTGCCAGTGGCAAGGTGCGAGAACTTAGTGATGCTGGCCATCTAGCCCAATTTGGGATCAAAACAAGCGGCCATAGTTTTGATCGCCAGGCCATTGCAAACCATGCCAATCAATTAGTGGCAAATATCCGCGAAAATCTCACCAAAACCCTTGAGCGAGCTGGGGTATCAATCCTCAGGGGTGAAGGGCGGATGCAGGGAAGCCAGCAGGTGGCATTGCGCCAACTGGATGGCATCGAACGGTTGCTCACGGCAAAAGATGTGGTGCTTGCCAGTGGTTCAGACCCCTTCGTGCCCCCGGGTATTACAACCGATGGCTCAACGGTATTCACAAGTGATGATGCAATCAAATTAGAAAGCTTGCCCCCTTGGCTTGCAATTATCGGCAGTGGATATATCGGCCTTGAATTTGCTGATGTGTATACAGCGCTTGGTTGTGAAGTAACGATGATTGAAGCCTTAGATCGAGTGATGCCTACATTTGATCCAGATATTGCAAAACTAGCAGCCCGCAAACTAATTGACGGCCGCGATATTGAAACAAAGGTTGGTGTTTTTGCAAGTAAGGTAATCCCCGGCAATCCGGTGCGGATTGAATTAATTGATGCCAATAGCAAGGAATTAGTTGAGGTGTTGGAAGTTGATGCGGTGCTGGTGGCCACCGGCCGCGTTCCAACCAGTAAAGATCTAAATCTTGCTGCCGTTGGTGTAGAAACCAACCGTGGTTTCATACCCGTTGATGATCAGATGCGGGTGCTGGCGAATGCTGAGCCGGTACCCCACCTATGGGCCGTTGGTGATGTAACAGGAAAGATGATGCTTGCCCACACGGCTGCAGCCCAGGGGGCTGTTGCTGTAGATAATATCTTGGGCCATCAACGCCAGATTGATTACCGCTCAATTCCAGCTGCTACCTTCACCCATCCAGAGATCAGTTCCGTTGGTTTAAGTGAAGTTGAGGCTAAGGCATTAGCAGTGGAGGCTGGTTTTGAATTGGGTACGGTGCGCAGTTATTTCAAGGCTAATTCCAAGGCATTAGCGGAATTAGAAAGTGATGGGATCATGAAGTTGTTATTTAATAAGGGCACGGGTGAAGTGCTCGGTGCCCATATTTATGGTCTCCATGCCGCTGATTTGATTCAGGAGGTTGCAAATGCAGTAGCCAGGCGTTTAAGTGTGAAGCAATTAGCTAATGAAGTCCATACCCATCCAACCCTTAGTGAAGTGGTAGAAGTTGCCTATAAACAGGCGGCTATGGCAGTGGCAGGTTGAGTTATGCAGATCCGCCGTAAACCACCAAGCCCCAAGGTGCGGGTTTCATATCTTGAATATGGTGTGCCCCTGCCGGATGAAAAGCCCCAACACATTCTTGAGGAGATCGTGTGGGCAAAAGATCGTGAAATTGCTATCGCAAGGGAGCGAATGCCACTTGCAAAGCTGAAGGAGCAGGTTGCTTTATTGCCAGCACCTTTAGATTTTGTGGCGGCTCTAAAAGCAGCCTGCCTTAAGCCCGCAGTGATTGCTGAAATTAAAAAGGCCAGCCCCAGTAAAGGTGTAATCCGGGAAAATTTTAATCCGGTTGCAATAGCAAAAGAATATGCAAGTGCAGGTGCCAGCTGCATCTCAGTTTTAACTGATAAACAATTCTTCCAGGGTGGTTTTGATGTGCTTGTGCAGGTGCGCGAAGTTGTGAACCTGCCGCTGCTATGCAAAGAATTCATTCTTTCCCCCTATCAGCTTTATCAAGCGCGAGCAGCCGGTGCTGATGCAGTGCTGCTGATTGCAGCAATCCTCAGCGATCAAGATTTGGCTTATTTGCTAAAAGCAGCCAAGACGCTACAGCTGGCGGTGTTGCTTGAGGTGCATAACGCTGAGGAACTCGAGCGAGCACTTGCCCTTGATGGGGTGCAACTTATTGGCATTAATAATCGCGATCTGGCTAGTTTTCACACTGATCTAGCCACCACTGAACAACTCACCGCAATTTATGGTTCGCAAATCCGTGCTAAGGGTTGCCTGCTTGTGAGTGAATCCGGTTTATTCAGCCGTGATGATCTTGATCGCGTTCAAACTGCTGGTGCTGATGCTGTTTTGGTAGGTGAAGCGTTGATGCGAGAAGAGCACATAGCGGATGCTTTGCAAGCTTTGATCCATGGCCGTTAGATCTAATTAATTACGTGATTTAGATAGCCAAATTCTCCAGTTGCAGCCGAGTTATATATTAGTAGAAAGCGCAAAGAAAACAAGCAATGATTGCATTTATGGGTTGCTATTTTTTAATTAGGATTGCCTTTGAGAAATCTAGTAGTTACTGATATGCCCATTTTGGCAATCTGTATTAATGCTTTCTGGCGATTATTCACTCCCAAGCGTGTAAGAAGCTGACCGCTATAGGTTTGAACACTTCGCACGGAAAGATTTAGCTGTTCGGCCACTTCGCGATTGCTAAGTCCTAAAACATAGGCCTCCAAAAGCTGCTGTTCCCGCAGGCTTAATACAACACGGCTGGAAGCTGATTGATCAATGGGCTGGGAGATTTGATTAAGATAATTTTCAACCGAAGGGCTACGGTATGTGGTGCCGGCAACCATAGCCATTAAACCTTGCACTAAAGGATTATTCGGCAAGAAAATGTCTGCGTCTGCTACGATTACATCAGGGTCAATTTTTGTGTAATCTTCTAACACATTTAAGCTATCAATTAAAATGTACGATCTTGTGGTGGGGCATGAATGAGTGATGTGTTGAACTAATTCTGCAAATTCAAGCTGCTCGCCCCTCTCATGGATAAAAACAAATCCAGGTTTAACTTCGGCTAGCAAATCAATGGCTTGGGCAGACGATTTTGCGACACCACGAAAATCTTTAGTTGCTTTAACCGCCTTATATGCTGCGGCAAACTCCAAATTGCTTTTGCCAACATGAATGAATGAGGGATCAAATTCCCTTGAGAGGCAGGCAAGCAAAAACCTGGCTTCGCCAATGATAAATAGTTTTTTAAAATCCTCCAATGGAACCCTTGCCCCGTTGTTATCTTCAGAAACTAAGGAGGGTTGTTTTCGATTCATAACAGCCGGGCATCACTTCATGCAAGCCTGCCCACGTTAGGGTATTTACGAAATGGCAGCTATGAAAAAACCCCGCCTTGGCGGGGTTTTCAGGGTTATTTGGAGCGGAACAGGTTTGAGCTCTGGTAATTAAACCTTGCGTGAATAGAATTCCACCACAAGTAGTTCGTTGATTTCAAGGGCTACCCATTCCCTTTCACATCTACCAGTTACCTTGGCCACCATTTTGGTTTTTTCAAATTCCAGATGAGGTGGAATATTGGCAAGGCCAGGGAAAGCAAGGTTGGTTTCTGCCAGCTGTTTGCTGGGTTTTGTTTCACGCACTGCCACCACATCACCGGCCCGGCATTGATAACTGGGAATATCAACCACCCGTCCATTAACGGTTATGTGGCCGTGGTTCACCAATTGGCGGGCACCGGGGATTGTGGGCCCAAGGCCAAGGCGGAAACAAACATTGTCGAGGCGACCTTCCAGCAGCTTGAGAAGATTGGTACCCGTTGAACCCTCTTGGGCCCGGGCCTTCTTCACGTAGCGAACGAGCTGCCGTTCGGAAATGCCGTAGTTGAAGCGCAGCTTTTGCTTTTCTTCTAGGCGGATGGCGTATTCGGAGCGCTTGCGACGGGCTTGGCCGTGCTGACCTGGTGGATAAGCCCGCTTAGCAGACTTACGGGTGAGACCGGGAAGGTCCCCCAAGCGCCGCGTCACCCTTAATCGAGCACCGCGGTAACGAGACATAAATGAAAAAACCGTCAGGATGGAAATTGACCAACCATTGCCTCACCTAAGTGTGCAAGGAAACAGCTAACCAATCCAATAGCTTAGCCCCAAGCCGGAACCCCATCAGTTGGTTGCTCCTGGCATTAATCAGCTTCTATCAAAGGCTGATCTCCCCGCTGCTCGGCCCACCCCGCTGTCGTTTTGTGCCCAGTTGCAGTGGCTATGCCCGAGAAGCGATCGAACGCCATGGCCCCTGGCGTGGTTGTTGGCTCAGTTTGCGCCGCTTTTTGCGCTGTCATCCCTTCAGTGCCGGTGGTTTTGATCCGGTGCCGGAATGAAATTGCTGTTATTCACCCGTCAAGGCTGTTGCCTTTGCGTTGGCCTAGAAGAACGCCTGCGGGAATTGGCCAATCCGCCTGAGTTGGAGCTGCTTGATGTGGATTCCAATCCCAATCTTCAAGCCAAATATGGTTTGGAAGTGCCGCTTTTAAGCCACAACGGCGAGTTGCTGGCCAGGGTGCCCCCCAGGCTGCAGGGGGATCGCTTAGCCCAATGGCTGCAAAAACAAATAGCAAGCCAAGAATTAGCCTAAAACCACTAAAAGTTTTTGTTCCCTAGCCATGGCTGAGGCCCCCCCCCTAGGCAGGTTGCACCAGCTGTTGAGAGATGCCGGCCTCAGTGTGCCCGCCCTATTACCTAACCCCTTGATTTGCGATGTAACTTGCGATTCCCGCCGGGTGGGCGCTGGCACCTTATTTATTGGTTTACCCGGCGCCAAAGTTGATGGCGGCAGTTTTTGGCGGGCGGCATTGCAATCAGGTGCCACCGCCACTGTTATTGGCCCTGCCGCAGCCCAGGCTGATCCCCCTGCCCCCGGTGATCCCGTTTTAGTGGTGGCAGATCCGGTGGCTGAGGTGGCGGGCAGGATCGCTGCCGCTTTCTGGGCTGAGCCCAGCAGCCACCTGCATTTGATTGGTGTAACTGGCACCAATGGCAAAACCACCACCACCTTTTTGATCGAACACCTGGCCGCTAAAGCTGGTTTGAGCACTGCCTTGTTTGGCACCTTGGCCAACCGCTGGCCCGGTTGCAATATCACCGCCACCCACACCACACCATTCGCTGATCAGTTGCAGGCCCAGTTGGCAGCAGCTCTAGCCACTGGTGTTCAGCTAGCTGCCATGGAGGTGAGTTCCCATGCCTTGCATCAGCAGCGCGTAGCCGGTTGCAACTTTAGCGGCGCTGTGTTCACAAACCTCAGCCAGGATCATCTTGATTACCACCCATCCCTAGAGGCCTATTACGAAGCCAAGGCAATGCTATTTGAACCTATTTACCTAAAAGGTATGGCGGTAATTAATAGCGATGATCCCCATGGCAAACGCCTGGCAGCACATTTAGCCGCCAAATGTTGGCGTAGTTCCTTGCTGGATCCCACCGCTGAATTATTTATGGACGCTTTGCAATTCAGCGCAGCTGGTGTTGCAGGTGTGATCCATAGCCCTAAAGGTACCGCCGCTTTTCAATCACCGCTGGTGGGCCGTTTCAATCTGATGAACCTGCTGCAGGCGGTTGGTGTGTTGCTGCAGCAGGGGGCCGAATTGGAATTACTGCTCCAGGGTTTGCAAAGTTTTCAGGGGGTACCTGGCCGGATGGAACGGGTGCCCCATGGCCCCAGCCAGCCTGCTGTTTTGGTTGATTACGCCCACACACCAGATGGTTTGGCAAATGCTTTAGGTGCATGTAAACCTTTTGCGCAAGGCCGTTTGATTTGTTTATTTGGTTGCGGCGGTGATCGCGACCGTGGCAAACGCCCCTTAATGGGTGAAATCGCAGCTCGCCTTGCTGATCAAGTGGTACTCACCTCCGATAATCCCCGTACGGAAGATCCCCAGCAAATACTCAACGACGTGTTGGCGGGCATGCCAGCTGGCAGCAACATGATTGTGGAACCTGATCGTGGCTTAGCAATACAAAAGGCGATCGCCCTTGGTGGCTCTGGTGATTTAGTGCTAATTGCCGGCAAGGGCCATGAGGATTATCAAATTATCGGCACTGAAAAAAGTCATTTCAGCGACAGGGAAGAAGCCGCCCGGTTTCTTGCTCAGCAAGCTATTAATTAATTAGCAGTTTCAATTTCTCGAGCATCACTTTCATCCACCAATGCATCCGCCACGTATTCAATCAGCCGTAGAAGTGCCTGCTTGTTACCAGAGCGGGTTTCTGCAAACATCTCTTGGATGTGGCTAGTGGGCAATCCGGTTTCAAACAAGATCCGCACCACACGGAAATTGGCATCTGGTCGCTCGGGGCTCAAAGCCGCAACAACCATCTCCTCGCCAAGGGCAAATGCATTAAATAAGAGCACCTCTGGATCATCACTCGGCTCTACCACCGAGAGCGGGTGCAGAAAACTGGCCTGCGCCTCGTACAACATGGGAGTTCCCCCAAGTGGCGCAACCTTAGGACCTCATCCGCCTTTGCTGATGTTCGCTAGGTGCTCTAGCAACAGATCGATTTCAGCCTCCGTGCTGGTGACATGGGTGCAGGCCCTCAGGCAGGCAGGATCGTCCAGGCTGCGTAAATGCAGGCCGGCATCAGCTAGGTAGTTCACCAGCTCCGCTGGCTTTTGGTTGTGCATTCGAAAGCTCACCAGGCCGCTTTGGGGTGGCCCCGCCTCCAGCAACGGCTCCACTCCCTCAATGGTGGTTAAGCCGTGCCAGAGCCTGCTGCTCAGCCCGCAGATGCGGCCATGGCGCTGGCCTGCATCACCGCAGTTTTCTAGTAGTTGCAGAGATCTCCGCAGGCCAGCCCCGAGGGGAACACAGCTTGTGGCCACTTCAAAACGTCTGCCATCTTTATGCCAGTTGCTGCTGCCTTCGCTTTCATTGCTCAGGCTGCGCCAACCGATCAGCGTGGGGTTTGCTTCTGCTAAAACCCGCTCTGAAAGCACCACTGCCCCTAAACCTTCAGGCCCGCAACACCATTTGTGGCCTGTAAACGCGTAGATATCAGCTTGGGCCGCCGCATCACCCAGCTCAAGGCTGCCCACCGATTGGGCGGCATCAACCAACAACCAAGGCTGGTTTTGCTTTGCTTGCAGCTGTTGCGCTACCGCCGAAATGGGCATCACAACTCCCGTATTCCAGAGCAGATGGGATAAAACCACCAAGCGGGTGCGGGCTTGCAATCCTTGGTTCAGCGCCTCCAGCAGCTCCCTATCGCTGCGCACCTGTTGCACAGGAAAAAAATCAATGGCCAAACCCTGGCGCCTAGCAAGTTCACGGCAGGCAGCCACCACCCCGGGGTGTTCTGCGTTGCTAATTAGAAGGCGATCACCAGCTGCAAAGGGCAGGCCCCATAGGGGTAAAACGCAGCCGCTGCTCACATTTTCAGTGAGTGTTATCCGCTGGGGTGGCACCCCACATAATTGGCTCAGGGCCTTGCGTAAGGCGGAAAGTTCAAGGTTTAACCAGGGCCACACATCACGGCCAAAGGGACCCAGTTGCTGCAATTTTTGCCAGCAGGCCACCATGGCCGCCAAGGAGTCATTTGGTAATGGGCCTTGGCCGCCGTAATTGAAATAATGCTTGCCCGTGAGGGCAGGCATTTGCTGCCGCAGGGTGAGGCTCAATGCTTCAGAGCACCTGACCCACAGCTACTGCAGCAACTGCAGAAAACAATGTGATACCGAGGGCTGTGATCGGTGATTGACCTTGGGCTACGGCCAAGGTGGTGATCACGCCAGCACCAAGGGCAGCAACGGCCAATTGATTGGTGAGTTCAGCGCGGTTTGGGGGAAGATTCAGCTTCATCGCAGCCTGCCGGTGGTGTTAATAAAAAGACCGTAGGCAGAAGTGCCAGGGAACACTTGACAAAAGCTTTGCTTCTTTACTCTCCGCAATGTAAATACATCTGAATTTATATATTTGCGCCCTAGCAAGCGGGCCTTGCTCTGCCTTCTCTTGCCCATTGCTGCAGCCGCTCCAGCGGTTCTCGAGCAGTGCGGCTTAGGGGCACCAGATCGGCGGCAGCGGCGATCAGATCCGCTTCGCCAAATTCGCGCCCTTCACTAAAGGCCACCAACATTGCCTCAAGAACCACCTGTTCCAATTCGGCACCCGAGAAGCCAGCGCAGCGATCCACGAGCGTGTCGAGCGGGATCAGGTGTTGGGGCCGGCGCCTGCGCAGGTGCAGGTTGAGGATTTGACGCCTTTCCTCGGCTTCAGGCAGGTTTAAAACAAACAGCTCATCGAAACGGCCCTTTCGCAACAGTTCCGGCGGCAATTTATCGATTGCATTTGCAGTTGCCACAACAAAAACGGGGCTGCTTTTTTCTGCCATCCAAGTGAGCAGCGTTGCTAATACCCTTTGGCTTGTGCCGCCATCACTGCGGCCATCCAAACTAAAACCTTTATCGATTTCATCGATCCAAAGGATGCAAGGGGCCATGGCCTCCGCCGTGCGGATCATGTCGCGGCTGCGGGCTTCACTGGCTCCCACCAGGCCGGCAAATAGGCGCCCTAAATCAAGGCGCAGCAGCGGCATTCCCCAACTGTGGGCAATTGCTTTTGCCGTTAACGACTTACCAGTGCCTTGGGGACCCACCAGCAGCACCCCCCTGGGATTGGGCAGCCCATAGCTCTGTGCTTCTGCTGTGAAAGCAAGCCGGCGCCTTTCCAGCCAAAGTTTTAATTGATCTAAACCACCAATTTCACTGGGATCAGCATCGGCGGGGCAGTATTCGAGTAGATCGCTGCGGGCTAGGGCGAGTCTTTTTTCCTCCAACACATCGCTTAGGTCGGCGGCATCTAGTCGGCCGTGGCGGGCTAAAGCCCTAGCCGCCAATTGCCTAATCCTTTGCTCCGGCAGGCCCCTACAGCTGCGCACCAGTAGTTCCAGGGCTTGGGGCTCCAGGGGGCTGCCAGCTGCGATGCCAATGCCGCCAAGGAGGGCACGAATTTCAGTTGCATCCGGCAATGGCAATTCCAACACCGTTACGGTGACCTCCAATTCCCGCGGCAATTGCAGATCGGGAGCGGCGATTACCAAGGTGCGCGGTTGTTGGCATAGCTCCACCGCCAGGTTGCGCAGGCGCCTGCAGATGGCGCTGTCGTCTACAAAGCGATGGAAATCAAGCAGCAGCAACAGGCCTGGGTTACCTGATGGCAATAGATCAAGGCTGTCTAGGGCCGCTAGCGGTTGGCGGGCGGCGGCACCAGCGTGGTTTGGTAAACCCTGCAAACCAGCAACAAAATCCCAACGCAGCAATGGCCGTTGCTCTAAACCTTGGGCCACCTGTTGCAGTAAACGCACCAGGCGTTCCTCCTCCTGCTGGCGTATCCACAGGATTGGCGTGCGGCTGCGGATCAATAGATCAAGTTGAGCGATCCAGGCGGCGCTCATGGTTTTTCGCTTAACTCCCCTAAAGCCGCCCAGCGGGGGTCAACGGCCTTTGGTTCATGGTTGATTTGGTTAACCATGATGCCGCTGCAGTTGAAATCACAAAGGCGCTTAAGCGGTAATTGCAGGCTTAGCTGTTCAAATAACCATTGATCGCCATCAAAACTGGCTTCTGGATCAAGGCTTTCCACGGCACCATCCAATTCAGCATTCAAGCCGCTATCTAAATTTGAGCCAACCGCAATTAATTCCTCGGCGTGGGCCTTAAGCCGATAACTAAAAGTTTTTAAGCAGCGATCACAACAGAGTTCCACCAAGGTGGAGCCAGAGCCACTCACCTGCAGTTCAGAACCACTCAATTGCGCTTGTACCCAGCCTTTAACCGGTTCAAGGCTATCGAGCTGGCTAAGGGTGTAATCGATTTGCCAGCGTTTTGCCACCCCTAGCAAACGCAGTTCCCTTAATGGGATCGGCTTCATTAGCGCTTCCCTTTTGGTTCAAATGGCAAGCGCTCCGATGAAATCGCAGTGGCACTTGCCGTTACCGTTTGCTGAGACATCTGTT
Source organism: Synechococcus lacustris Maggiore-St4-Slac (assembly GCF_024345595.1). Classification (NCBI taxonomy): domain Bacteria; kingdom Bacillati; phylum Cyanobacteriota; class Cyanophyceae; order Synechococcales; family Synechococcaceae; genus Synechococcus; species Synechococcus lacustris. The sequence goes on from NZ_JAGQBK010000006.1 coordinate 45,311, forward strand.
GATCGAGAATTGCCTGAAGATTTTCAGGCAGGGGTTCACGGATAAGCACAAAGGTTTGGAGCGCTTGGAAAATATTGGCGATCACCATATAAAGCAGCACCCCAGCGGGCAGGGGGAAAAACAAAAACATGCCCGTGATCATCACCGGTGTGATCTTGTTGGCGGTGGCCTGTTGAGGGTTAGCCGGCATCCCCCAGCCGGAAAGGATTTGGGAAAGGAAAAGGCTGATGCCAAAACCGGCCACAAGCCCTGCAATATCCCAATTCACTTGGCCATCGGTGCGAATCCCAACCTGGCCAAGGGCCTTGATAAAGAGGAAACCGCTGCGGGCAGCTAAACCGGGGATTTTCACCTCAACGGTGGCATCACCGGGGCTGAGCGCTTTCAAGCTGCCATCCGCCGCCAGGGAAACCACGCCATCGCCTTTTGTGAGCTTCCATTGGGGGCTCATGTCGATCGTTGGTGTGAGCCGCTGCTCAACCGCCTCAAGGCTTTCGCTGCCGTCTTTGGTTTGCAATAAAACCTTGGCCTGTTCGCCAACGCCAAGGCGATTACCACCCGGCAGGGCAGCTACCACGGGAATGTGGTTTGTTTCGGTGATGAAAATCGAATGGCTGGCACTGGCAAATGGTTTGGCCTCTACGGAAGCCACCTGATCAGCTGGAACCACCTTCACATTGAAGGTGTAGGGCACATCGGCAAAGGGTGATCCCCGCAGGGTGGCAAACAGGGCAAACAAAATCGGCATCTGCACCACTAGGGGCAGGCACCCCGCCAGGGGACTGCCGAATTCCTTCATTAATTTGCCCAGTTCCTCCTGCTGCTTTTGGGGATTGCTGGCGAATTTGGCGCGGATTTCAGCCTGGCGCTTTTGCATCACCGGTTGGGCAATGCGCATGCGGCGGGCATTACGGATCGAACCAGCACTCAAAGGGAATAGGGCCAGGCGAATCACCACCGTGAGGGCAATGATTGCAAGGCCGTAGCTGGGCACTAGTCCATAGAAGAAATCAAGGATTGGCAGCAGCAGGTTGTCGGAGATGTAACCGATCACAGGCGATTAAGGGCGGTGGGAATGTATGTGGTGTGAGTGTGCCCGAGCGCGGGCTCAGCTTCAGCTGGCTACGGCAAAACCGCTGGGGGGAGTGCTGCTGCGGCTTTGGCTATCCATGCGTTCTTTGATAAATGCTTCAACCTCCCTAAACCTAGGTACGGCGCGCATTTCCAGCCGCGCTCCATCGTTGAGTAGAAGGCACATGTCCCCCCAGGCACCAAAGCCCCTGGCCACAGCGCGCACTTCTTTGATTTGGCTGTAGGTGACCTGGCTGCGATCCCTACCCAGCCAGCCACCAGTAACCGATACCCGGCGGCTGGTGATTCGAAACCTCAGCCATAGGGCCCGCACGATGGCCCCCACCGCAAAAGGCAGGCCAATCAAGGTAATTCCAAAAACCAAGTTCAAGATCAGGTCCCCTTTGGCTGGCCCGCCTTCATAGAAGAGTTCCTCCTGAAGGGTGATGGGGGGTGTTGTTGTCATCTAAAAAGCCTGCCTGTTGCAACACTGCTTGCCATTCTCTCAGTAGATCGTTGCAAGTGGCGGAACCCGCCTCTGGTTTGAGGCTTAACAGCAGCCAACTTTGAGGCCGAAGGCAGGGGGATTCCGGCTTTTCCCAGCGGTGGCACAAATCCACAAAACTCTGATGAAATTGACGCCTAAGCCGGTTGCGTTGCACAGCCCGCTTACTAACTTTGCTGCTGATCACAACAGCAAGGCGCAACTCCATTGCGGTGGAGGCCTCATCTGGTTTTAGAAGATTGGGTTTGGCAGCAGCCACCCTCAAAACCAATAGAGAACCTCCGTAGTAACGGCGGCTTTGTTTATAGATGTAATCAAAAAGATTCTTGCCCCTGAGGCGGTGCCTTTGCGGGAGAACCACCTTAATTCACCAACCAAAAATTTGAATTTAAAGGCTTAAACCCAAGGGGATCACACCGCTAAGCGGGCGCGACCACGCTTGCGGCGGGTGCGGATCAGGCGCCTGCCGGTGTGGGTGCGCATGCGCACGCGGAAGCCAGATACGCGCTTGCGCTTACGGCTGGTTCCTTCAAGGGTGCGCTTGGTCATGGGACTGGGCTGGGCTGTGGGCCAATTTCTAAGTTTACCAGCAAGCTTGCCTAGTTGGTAACTTCAATCACCCAGCTGCCCAAATAGCCGGCCATGGGGATATCTCCAGGGGCTTGGGCGAGGGCATTGAATTGGAACATTCCACCATTAACAGGGTTGGATACGTTGAAAACAACGGCGATTGCTTTATCGGGTGGCACTGGAGTTGTGGGGAAGATATCAATGCGTTTGCCGTTATCAGTTAGTTGTATTTCAGCAGGAATAGTTTCTTCGCATTTGGTGCGTTTGGCATAGCCGCCAACGCTTGTGTAGCAGAGTTTAACGTTTTTAGGATCGATATTTGTATTGAAATAACTTGGAATCGTAATCGATAATTTAAGGATCGCTGCTTTGCGATCTTTAGCCCTCAAAACTAAAAAATATTCACCCCACTGGGTGCGTTCTGTATTGGAAACATAGTAATAAAGCTTTTTGAAATCCTTATTGCCATCCCAACGGAATTCCAAAATTGATGGGGTGCCAACGGAACCCTGGGCTTTCACTGTTTGGCGCGATGCCAAGCCAAGGCCAGTGGCCCCTACCAGAGCTGCTGCAGCTAGGTAAGCCAAAGGACGAAATGATTTGAGCATTGCTTTGCCTCTATTGATTATTTGATTCTCATAAACACGCTTCTTGTTATGGGTTTCCCTAGGCCGGCCCGAGAGCTGTCAGCAATTTCAACACCTATTGATTACAAGATCTGTCTGGCCGCAAGCGTTGGCTTTCCCGCAGGTAAGCATGTTGGGCCTCTTGACCCTGGGGTAACCAGGCCTGCACCAGCACTCGAATGCAGCGGGGTAGATCGCCTGCCACAGCCATTTGCTGGCAATCAAGCAGGGCTACGCCATCCCATCCCTGCCTTCGCCTTGCCACTGAGGCGGGGAAAAGAGCATCTAAATCTTTAGTTACCGAAAATATTGCGCTCAAAACTGCAGCGCCACCCAAGCCATTGCGCTGCATCAACTCATCAAGTAATTCTGCAACTGCCTCCTCCATGGCGGCGGCGTTATTGGCCGCGGCGGTGGTGGCCCCCCGCAGGGCCCGCAAGCTAACGGCTGGATCGTTCATGGTTGATAGAGCCAGAGTGGTTGTCCCCCCAGGCCTAATTCAAGTTGTAATTGTTGCCTCAACTTTTGTAATACCCCTTGTTTTTGCTTGCCCAGTGTTACGGGTGAACTGTTGTTTGGATCTAAATTTGCAAGCCGCGCCGCCTCAAGCCGAGCTGTTTCTTCATCGCCAAGCAGGTCTACCAACCCCAATTGCAAAGCCTGGGCGCCACTGAATACCCTGCCATCAGCAAAGGCCCGAACACTCTCTTCACTAAGGCCGCGGCCCTCAGCAACAGCTGTTACAAACTGCCCGTAGCTGCTATCAATCAAGGCTTGCAATATTTCCCGCTCGCCATCGGAAAGTGGTTTATCGGGGGAGAGGATGTCTTTAAATTCACCGCTTTTTACTGTTTCAAAGCGCACGCCAAGGCGTTTCAACAGCTTTTCTAGGTTGTTGCCCCGCAAAATCACCCCAATTGAGCCGGTGATTGTGCCTGGATTTGCCACCACCCGATTGGCGGCACTGCCCACATAAACGCCGCCTGAGGCTGAAATATTGCCGTAGCTAGCAACAATTTGGCAGCCTTTTTGCCGCAATCGCATCAAGGCCTGATGAATTTCTTGGCTGTCGCCAACCGTGCCACCGGGGCTATCGATGCGCAGCAGCAGCACCGGAAACTTTTGTTCCTCCACTTGGCGGATGGCCTTCAGCACCCTTTTGCGGGCGCCGCCGGCGATGGGCCCTTCAAGGCAGATGCGAGCAATACGTTTGCGGCGTAAACGACGCAGGGGCCAAACCATGGGTGCCGCACTCAAACAGATCACAGGCGGATCCTATGCAGGCCCGGGTCTTTAGGCTCAAGCCTGCTGAAGCGCTGCCGTGCCCCCTTGGTTGCGTTGGCTTGCCATGGTGCTCCCCTTTGCCCTTTGGGGTACGGCGATGGCGGCGATGAAACCCCTGCTAGAGGAGCTTTCCCCCCTGCAACTGGCCTGGTTGCGGATGCTGCCAGCTGGCTTGGTGATCCTGCTTGCCGCTCAACTATTGGGGCGTCCGTTAGGGATAGATAAACGCGATCGTGGCTGGTTTTTAGTTTTTGCCCTAGTGGATGGCTCCCTATTTCAGGGCCTATTGGCGGAGGGGTTGCAACAAATAGGGGCGGGGCTTGGTTCGGTGTTGATCGATTCCCAGCCCCTAATGGTGGCTCTCCTGGCTCGTTTTTTTCTAGCCGAATTGATCAATCCAGTGGGTTGGATGGGCCTTTTGCTCGGTTTTGGCGGCATCCTTTGCCTCGGCTTGCCGGCTGGGGTGCTGCAGCATTGGTTGCTTGAAGGGCCGCCGGTGCTTGGCTTGGCCTTGCCCCAACGGGGGGAGTTGCTGATGTTGTTGGCCGCAGCCGCCATGGCCGTGGGCACGTTGCTTTGCCGTTGGGCCTGTCGCCACAGCGATCCATTGGCAGTAACCGGTTGGCATCTCCTCTTTGGCGGCCTACCGCTACTGGCCATGAGCCTGGTTAACACCCCCAGAACTTTTCCCCAGCTAAGCCTTTCCGAATGGGGTTTGATGGCCTATGCCAGCCTGCTTGGTAGTGCCTTGGCCTACGGCTTGTTTTTTTGGTTTGCCAACCAAGGCGACCTCACCGGCTTTACCTCCCTCACGTTTTTAACCCCTGTTTTTGCCTTGGCCAGCAGTGTGTTTTGGCTGGATGAAAATTTGCGTTTATTGCAGTGGCTAGGTGTGGCCCTGGCGCTTAGTTCAGTGCTTTTAATTAATCGACGCAGGGATATTTGGCAGCCGCAGCAGGAGCTAATTCAATGAAAATTTTGATTATCAGCACCCCCATGGGCCCCCTGGGCAAGGGCTTGGGTGGTGGCGTGGAGCTAACTCTTTTGGCCGTGTTGAAGGGGTTAAAAGCTCGCGGCCATCAAATGGCCTTGGTGGCCGCCAGCGGCAGTGAATTAGAGGCTGGTTTGCTGGATCAGCTCTGGCTGGAGCCCGGTGTCCCCCAGGCCAGTTGGCAACACCAACCGCGCCAAGCAGCCGTGCAAATACCAGCCAATTCACTGTTAGCTCGTTTTTGGGATCGGGCCCTTCAGGAACAGGATCGTTTTGATCTGCTGCTCAACCTTGCCTACGACTGGCTACCCCTTTGGCTCACCCCCCATTGCCGCACACCGCTTTTCCATTTGGTGAGCATGGGCAGTGTGGGCGAGGCGATGGACCAGCTGATTGCCGCAACGGCCGCCCGCTTTCCCAAAAGAATTGCTTTTCACACGGCAGCCCAAGCCGCGGATTTCGACCTACCAGCTGCCCCCCAACTGATGGCAAATGGGTTTGATTTCAGCCAATACCAATTTCAAGCAACGCCGCAAAAGCTGTTGGGTTGGGCCGGCAGAATTGCCCCTGAAAAAGGTTTGGAGGATGCCGCCCAGGTTGCCCAGCAATGGGGGTGGCCCCTGGCGGTGTGGGGTTTAAAGGAGGATCACGCCTACGCAGAGGCGGTGGAAGCAAGTGTGCCTGAGGGCACTCTGCAGTGGAGAGGTTTTCTGAACACCGCCCAGTTCCAAGCAGAGCTGGGCCACTGCGCCGTTTTGTTAAACACCCCAAAGTGGAATGAAGCCTTTGGCAATGTGGTGGTGGAGGCCATGGCCTGCGGTGTGCCAGTGCTGGCCTATCGCCGCGGCGGGCCAGCTGAATTGATTGACCCAGGCATCAGCGGTGCTTTGGTGGAGCCCGATTGCATCAAAGCCCTTGTTGAGTGGTTGCCCCAGGTGTTGGCTTTAGATCGCCAGGCATGCAGGGCAAAGGCAAAAGAGCGCTTCAGCCTCGAGGCATTTGCCTTGCGCTTGGAGAATTGGTTAACACAACCCCAGTAAATTGAATTCTTAGATCCCCGCTTGGATTCAATTAACAATCAGCCTGTTGATTCCGCCAATGAAGGCATCTTGGTTTGTGGCCTTGGGGCCCTTGGCCAGGCATGCCTTAGCAGCCTCATGGCTTTCAACTTGCCGATTCGCTGCCTTGATCGCAAATCACCCAAGTGGACTGATCTGGCCCTGGGGAGGGCATTGGCAGAGGTCACATTTATCGGAGATATGCGCAACCCCGAATCACTGCTCGAAGCAGGGGTTGCCACGGCAAGGGCTGTTTTACTGCTCAGCCAAGACAGTGGCGTGAACCTGGAAGCTGCTTTGCAGGTGCGGTTGCTTAACCCAAAAGCCCAACTGGTGGTGCGTTCAAGCAAAGGCAGCAGCGGCCTTGAAAATCAATTGCAAGCCCGCCTGCCTGGGTTGGTGATCGTTGATCCCCAACTGCTTACCGCTGGGGTATTCGCCAATGCCTTGAGGCCCGATGGCACAGAGGCGGCATTTGATGTGGAGGGGGAGTTGTTTGTGGTGCGCAGCATTGTGCAGCAGCAGGCCGCCAGTCGTGATCTATTTGATCAATTGGGTCGTATGCAGCGGTTGGTGCAGTGGTTCCCCGCCGGTGAAGCGCCCGCGGGCCCGGCAGCAAGTGGTTGGTGGAACCTTGATACCAAACCAGCAGCTGGCGATCGTTTGCTGTGGTTGGAACTGGCCAGCACCCTAAAAACTCGCCCCCGCTACCGCCATAAACGTTTAAGCATTTGGTGGGCCCAATTACGTTTGCTTTGGGAGGGGGTGTGTGATGCCTTGTTGCGTTTACAGCAACGCCGTAATTCATTGCTTGCTTGGGGGTTAATAAGCCTGTTGCTGTTGTTATTAATCGGTAGCTTTTTATTTGGTGCTGGTTCCCCTTTGCGGGGACTAATGCTTACGCTCGCCTTGCTCAAGGGTGAATATCTTGATGCATTTAGCTTCATTATTAATGGAGCTAATTCTGAATTAACACCAGCCCATTTCCCCCTTGCAGCATTGGCTTTGATCTATGCCCTTGGCGGCACACTGCTAACGGCTTGGCTGGTGGCTTTGATATTGGATCGTTTGCTGGCGGCCCGAATTGGCAGCCAGGAACCAAAACCACTCGCTGCAGCTACGCCCTATGTGTTGCTGCTTGATGGCGGTTTACTTGCAACCCGGCTAAGGCAACAACTGCGTTTGCAGAAATTTCAAGTGGTGCAAGTGCAGAGCACAGGGGTGGAAGAAAAATTCCAGGCTGAGGCCTATGAAAGTTTAGATCGGGCTTTAAAAGCCCTGCGCCATTGCCATTGCCAAGCGGTGGGTGTTCTCTCCGACGACCTAATGGCAAATCTGAGTGTTGCCCTTGAGTTGCAACGGAAATGGCCAGATGTGCGCCTTGCTGTGCGATCCCATTCCCTGTCTCAATCCAGCAATTTCAATGCCCTATTCGAGGGCATGCAGGTGATCAACCCCCTTGAAGTGGCAGCTGATGCGGTGGTGGCAACCGCCCTAGGCGAACGGGTTCGGGGGGTGTTGCGATTGGCGGAGGAGAATATATTGATAATCGATTACAAAATAACTTCAAGCGACACACTCAATGGCCTAAGCCTTGGCACGGTGGCCGGTGGCTATGGGCTTATCCCATTGGTGCTGATCGGTTATGGGGCAATCAAACCAATCGCTTTGCCAAATCCGGAGCGGATCTTGCAGCCAGGTGATCGTTTGGTGGTTTTGGCGGGTTTAAACGCCCTGCGCCAAGTAGAAGCAGGACAATTGAAAAAACGTTGTTGGATGTTGGAAATCAGAGGAATGCGCCCAAATGCCCCAATTTTTGATATTCAAGTGGCCTTAGCCCGTTATTTAGGTGCATCCCCGGGTGAAATGGCGGCCTATCTCGATTGTAAATTGGCTCCCCAGTTAACACCCTCCATCTATCAGGTGCCTGGACGTTTATTAGAGCAGGCCCTTAAAAGATTAGGCGTTAATTGTGAATTAGTGCCTGCAAACCATTGCGATTCATAGGCTTGCATGTTTAAACCCTTGCAACAATCCCACCGGCTCGCCTGGCTGCTGGGTTTAACCATTGCCCTGGGGGCCTTGCTATTTCTTTGGCGCTTAGGTGCCGTTGGCCAATTGGATGAAACCCCTGCCCTATTTGCGGCGGCAGGGCGAGCCATGGCCGACAGCGGCGATTGGCTTACCCCTCGGGTAAATGGCCATCCCCGCTTTGATAAGCCAGTTTTGATCTATTGGTTAATTGGTGGCCTAAGCCTCTTGCCCCGCCATTGGGATCCCCTTGGCAGCATGGCGGCAAATCTGCCATCGGCCCTTTCGATGCTGGCCCTGATGGCTGCATTGGCGGCAACGGTTTTTAAACAGGAGCCCCGGGCTGGCTTCGCCAAGGCGCTCACGGCAGCCCTTGCCTTTGGCCTTTCGCCGTTGGTGCTGCTTTGGGGACGGGTTTCCGTTAGTGACCCCCTGCTCACTGCCTGTCTTGGCATTGCAATGCTCGGTTTTTGGCGGGCCTATGGGGCTGAATCAAGGCAATGGCCATGGGGCAGCTGGTTTTTTTTGGGGCTTGCGATCCTCAGCAAGGGTCCAGTGGCCTTGGTTTTAGCCGGCGCAAGCCTCCTGTTGTTTGGCCTTTGGCAGCGGGATTTGGGCCGGTTGCTGAGGGCATTAGCTCCTGGCCGGGGCTTGCTACTTAGTTTTGGCATTTCCGCTCCCTGGTATCTGCTGGAGCTATGGCGGGAGGGAAAACCATTCCTAGACAGTTTTTTTGGTTACCACAACCTGCAGCGTTTTAGTGAAGTGGTGAATCACCACTCAGGCCCCTGGTGGTTTTTTGGGGTGGTTTTGGTGATTGCCAGTTTGCCCGCCACCCCCATGCTTTTGCTTGGTTTTGGCCATGAACTTGCGATGGCAGCAAAAACTGTTGCCCCGCCAAACAGCTTGCCCCGTTTTGCAGCTTGTTGGTTGTTGGCGGTGCTGCTGATTTTCAGCATTTCGGCTACGAAGTTGGCCAGCTACCTGCTGCCTGGGATCCCGGCAATGGCCCTTTTAATTGCCCTGGCCAGGACCCCTGAAGGGCTGCTTAGCCGTGCCCGCTGGTGTTCCATTGCAATCGCAGCATTGATGGGAATTGGCTTTTTACTTGCCCCCCTTTGGGTGCCCGCTATCAACGATCCGGAAATGCCTGGCCTTTCCTCCCAACTATTGGCAATAGGTGCGGTGCAGCGCAGTGGGTTTTGTTTTCTGGTTGCAGCCCTGGTGGGCGGCTTAAGCCAAAGGAATTATTTTTTTAATTTCCCTTGGCTGCTGGGTTTTCAATTGCCCCTTGTGGTTTGGCCATTGTTTGGTTTGGTGCCAACGGCAGAACTAATTGATCAAATTCGGCAACGGCCTGTGCGGGTAATTGCGGCGGCGGTGCAAAAACAAATGCGTTCTGGCGAAGTATTAGCGATGGTGGGTATAAACAAACCATCGCTGCACTACTACACAAAACAAGTGGTGATCTATGAAGGGCGCCCAGCTTCAGGCCTGCGCAATTTGGGGGAGCGATTGCAGTTAGAAGAAGAAAAACAAACAAAGCAAGCTGCCTCTTTATTGCTGGTGATCGATAAAACCACCGCGAGCCAATCCTTTTGGCAGCTGGTGCCCCGTTCGGTGCTGGCTAGCCAGGGCGTTTATCAGCTCTGGAGGGTGCAACGCTCGGCTCTGCAGCAGCAGGCTGGCCGATTGGCGGCCGCCGGGGTGCCATCCACCTGGCAGTTGCCCAACCCAGAGCGCTACTAACCAGCTATGAATGGGCAGTTCGTGAACAATTGCGTGACGGTTGCAACGGATTTGAGCAATACCAATTTCAGCAATAAAGACCTGGCAAGGGCTGGTTTGCTGGAAGCGGCCTGGCGCCACCGCTTGATGGAGCAGGCGGTAGTGGAAATCCCAACTCCAAACCCAGAATCAACCCAGCAGGCTCTAGGGGGCTTGTGCCAGCAGATCCAAATCCAAAACCAAGAGCAATTGCAGGCGTTTTTGCAGTTGCAGGGCCTTAGCAGCGGCGAATTTGAGGCCATGGCCCAGTTGCCATTGCGCTGGCAGCAGTGGTGTGAGCAGCAGTATTCAGCAACGGTTGAGCATGAATTTTTGCGCCGCAAGGCTGAATTTGACGAAGTTACCTATTCGTTACTGCGCTTGCGTGATGGCGAATTAGCAGCGGAATTGCACCAGCAATTGCAGGAGCAGGAGGTGGCCTTTGAAGATCTTGCCGCCCAATACTCAGAGGGTCCGGAACAACGCAGTGGCGGCAAAATTGGCCCAGTGCCGCTTTCCACTCCCCACCCAGCCCTCAGCAAGTTGCTTGAGATAAGCCAAGTGGGTCAGTTATGGCCCCCAAAGCAGTTGGAGGGTTGGTGGATCATTGTGCGGCTGGAAGGGCGAAAAGGTGCCCAGCTAGACGAAGCACTCCAGCGCCGTTTGATCCTTGAACAGGGAGACGACTGGCTGCGAAATGAAGTTAAAAATGCTATTGCTACCCATAATGAGGCAGTGAATTGAAGGCCAGCTGAGCCCAGATGTCGATTACAGCTGCCCTTGATCTGCTGGCTTCCACAAAGCCATTTAGTTTTTTAAGCCCGGTTGAGCAGGCCCAGGCTGCTCAAGCCCTCAAGCCCTTGGTGTTGAGGCCGGGTTCCCGTTTGCATGGTTTTGATGAGTTACCACCAGGGATCTTGATTCTTGTGGAGGGGCAGCTGCGGCTGCTGGCCCAGGATCAAAGGGGTGAAACCTTCACCTTGGAATTGCTTACGCCTGGGGCCATCGCCGGTTGGCTGCCCCTATTGCGGGGAGATTCCGGCCAAGTATTGGCGGCGTCGGTGGTTTCAAAAGGCTGGTTGCTGCCGGCGGCGCAATTTCTTGAATTGGTTAATCGCCATCAGGAATTGCTGGAGTTTTTTAAAGACGGCGGCCTGCCTGAGCGCTATGCCGTGCTGAGTGGATCCAAAGTTGCCGATCTACCCAGGGGTCGTGCCCTGCGCGATTGGGCAGCAAAGGCAGATGCCTCCCCAGCGCTTACTTTGCTTGGTGCCCAGGAGGCTGTGCCCGAAGGCAACTGGCTCTTGAGCACAGGTTGCCTGCCAAACCATGAGGTGGGTGAGAACATTCCCGCTGGTTTAGTGCTTGCTCGGCAAGGAAGATTGCCGGTGCGTTTAATTCCAAGGCCTGAACCATGGCCACCTCAAATTGGTGTGGCTGGCTCCGCTCAGTCAACAATCGCAGGTCAATTGAATCCTGAGCAAGTTGCTGTGGATGTTGATGTGCACGTGGAGGTTTTAGAGCCGGAATGGATTGAAGGCAGTGAGCTGGTGCCCCAACTCAATCAAATGGAGGCCCTGCAGGATTGGTATGGCCGCATTGGCGACGACGGCAGCTTCCCCCATATTTCCGGACAGGGGGAATTGGAGGAACCATTTGCGGTATTGCGCATGTTGTCGCGCAGTTTTGATCTTCCTTTTAGGAGGGATGTAATTCGCAGGATTTTGGCCGATCAATTACAGCGAGCTGAAGGCAAGGGCCTTGGTTTGATGCAATTAGCAGCCGTTGCTGATCTGTTGGGGTTAAGGGCCTCGATGTTGGAAGTGCCGCTTAAATCCGTGAACCGCATTCCCTTGCCAGCCATTGCCCTGGAGGCTGGCCATCCAGTGGTTATCTGGCAGGCCGATGCCAATGGCTTCTTGCTGGGCGATCCCCGCAGCGGCCAAAGAAAACTGCCGGAAGCTGAATTCAGCCAATTGCTAGATGAGAAGGGCAATTTGCCAATCCTCTCCCTTGAGCGGGCTAACACCACACCAAAAGAAAGATTTGGCTTGAGTTGGTTCCTGCCGGCAATTAAACAACATCGAGGCATCTTAATTCAGGTTTTAGTTGCCAGTTTCTTTGTGCAACTTTTTGCTTTGTTGAATCCACTTTTGATTCAACAAATTATTGATGCTGTGATATCTCAGGGTAATTTAAAAAGCTTAAATGTTTTAGGTTCGCTGCTGGTGGCAATGGCGGTTGCTGAGGCGATCTTGGGTTCATTGCGCACCTATTTATTTAGCGACACCACCAATCGCATCGATATATCTTTGGGGTCAACCATTATTGATCATCTGCTGAGGTTGCCACTCAGTTATTTTGCCAAGCGGCCCGTGGGTGAAGTTTCCAGCCGGGTGAATGAATTGGAAAGGATACGCAGATTCCTTACCGGCACTGCACTTACGGTTGTGTTGGATTCGGTTTTTTCAGTTATTTATATAGCAGTTATGTTGCTATATAGCCCAATCCTCACTGTTTGGGCCCTTGGGGTTATCCCGTTTTTCATTGGTTTAACCGCAGCTGCGGCCCCCGTAATTCGCAAACAATTGCGGGAACAAGCTGAATCCAATGCCCAAGTTCAGAGCCATTTGGTTGAAACCCTTGGCGGCATGGAAACAGTTAAGGGTCAAGGCATGGAATTACATAGTCGCTGGCGTTGGCAGCAGCTCTATGGCGGCCAGATCGCTGCGGGTTTTCGCAACACAATCACCAGCACTGCAGCTGGTTCTGCCTCCCACTTTTTAGAACAGTTATCAGGCTTGCTGGTGTTGTGGGTTGGTGCAGGTTTGGTATTGCAAGGCAAGCTAACTTTGGGGCAATTAATTGCATTTAGAATTTTATCTGGCTACGTAACAAGCCCCTTGCTCAGGCTGGCTACGCTTTGGCAAAATTTTCAAGAAACAGCCCTTTCGCTGGAGCGGCTTTCCGATATTGTTGACCATCCCCAGGAGATTGAAATCGCCGGGGAAAATCTCCCACCGCTGCCGCCAATCAGCGGTGCCATCAGCTATGAAAGGGTCAATTTCCGCTTTGCCAGCAGCGGCCAGCTGCAGCTATTAAACATAGATTTTGATATTCCAGCCGGCGCTTTTGTTGGCATTGTTGGCAGCAGTGGATCTGGGAAAAGTACACTGCTTAAGTTATTAACGCGTCTCTACGATCCCCTGGAGGGAACCATTCGCCTTGATGGCAATGATATCTCCAAGGTTGATTTATATTCCCTGCGCCGCCAGATAGGTGTGGTACCACAAGACAGTTTGCTTTTTGATGGCACCGTTCAGGAAAATATCGCCTTAACAAGGCCCGATGCTGATTTTGAAGAGATCGTTAATGCTGCAAAAGTAGCCTGCGCCCATGAATTTATTCAACAGCTTCCAGCTGGATATAGCAGTTCCGTGGGCGAAAGGGGCTCCGGGCTTTCCGGCGGCCAAAGGCAGCGTTTAGCGATAGCGCGCATGATTCTTAAACAACCCCGATTGCTTGTGCTAGATGAGGCAACCAGTGCTTTGGATGTTGATACGGAGCAACAATTAACCCGTAATTTAAGCGAAGCTTACCGCGGACGTACGGTGCTGTTTATTACCCATCGCCTGGGCAATTTGCGCCATGCTGATCATATTTTAGTTCTCCATAATGGAGCCCTGGTGGAACAGGGCCCCCATGGGGACTTAATGGCCCTTGGTGGCCGATATGCCACCTTATTCCGCCAGCAGGAGGCTGCCTTGGTATGAGCAATTTAGTTCGTCGCGATCCCTCTGATCTTCAGGAAATAAGGCTTCGGCCCTCGCCCCGCTGGAGCAAGGCGGTTGTGTGGGCTTTGATCGGCACAGCTAGTTTTGCCTTTTTGTTTGCCCTGCTGGCAAAAATTGATGAGGTGGTGGTAGCCCAGGGCGACCTTGAACCGGCCGGCGCTGTTAAGCCGATCAAGGCTGTTCAAAGTGCTGTGGTTGAGGAGATTTTTGTGAAGGAGGGGCAGGTTGTTGAACCAGGGCAGCCCCTAATTCGCTTTGATACTGATAAATCACAGGCCCAAAAAAGCAATGTAACTAGGCAGCTATTAATCGAGCAACAACGGATTTCGGAGCAGGCAAATGCCAGTAGGGCCCGCTTGGAAAACCTGCAGGCAAAACGTCAAAGTTTAATTGCAAAACGTGATAGCGAGAAGCTGTCTTTAGTTAATCAGGAGGATATTTTACGGCGCCTAGATTATTTAACTAAGCAGGGGGGGATGGGTTTAGTTCAGTATATGCAAGAGAAGGACAAGGGCCAGCAAATGCGCTCTCAGATTGCTCAAACAGAAGCTGCAATTCGGCAAACTGATGCTGAATTAGATGAGGTGAGCTCCGATTTACTTAAGCAGCGCAAGGAAAGCGATCGTCAACTATCCGATCTGGAAAGGCAAAGGGTTGAAGTTAAGGAGCAACTCCAAACCGAATTGCTAAAATCGCCTGTGCGCGGCCAAGTGTTCGACCTCACACCCACCAGTAAAGGTTATGCAGTAGCCCCTAATGAGCCGCTTCTGAAGATTGTTCCCCTTGATAAATTGCAGGCTAAAGTTTATGTTACCAGTAAAGATATTGGTTTCGTTAAAGTTGGCCAATTCTCCGAAGTGAGGCTTGATTCCTATCCGTTCACTGAATTTGGCTCGATCAAGGGTCGTGTTAAGCGCATATCTACTGATTCGTTGCCGCCAGATGAACAGAATCCGCAACCTCGTTTTCCTGTTCTAATTAAGCTTGACCAACAAAAGTTAGAAAAAAATGGTCGTTCCTATGCCCTTAAATCAGGCGAAACCCTAAGCGCGAATTTAGTGCTGAGGGAAAAGCGTGTTATTACCCTGCTCACCGATGTGATCGACCGCGCCTTTGATGCCCTGAAGCCAATCAGATCACCAACAACTTAATTGCTTTAGTTGTTTTAAATATTTATTTGTTCGTTTTGCCTCAGGCATAGGGAGCAGCAACCCCAGCGCTTTATTTCACCGGCGGGTGTTGGGATCTCGCAACGGGGGCAGGCAGCAATGCCGTGCACATCAACGCGGCTCGGGTGATTAGCCCAACTGGCGGCACTATCACCACTTGCTAAATCAGCCAGGGGACTTTGCACCCTCTGCTCTAGTTCGAGCCGTTGCAACGGAAAGCCCGCCCCCCGCAGGGCACCTAGTAATTGGTGTTTGGCATATCTCAGCGCCAGTAACCAATGGGCTTGCTCTACGCCAATCCAAAGCACCGAACCTTGTATCCGTAGTGGCCTGCAGTGGGCGGCCAGTTCAGCCCCTGCAATTTGCGGCCATGCCTGCCAAAGGGCTGCCATGGGTGCCTGGCCATGCCAGTTTGCTTCTAGTTCCTTAAGGCAATTAGCAAGGGCCTTTGCTGGCTGGGGCCGGGGTGGTTGTAGGTAATTAGGCATCAGAAAAGGCTAGGGTCGTTGTGTTGCTGCCGATGTGCTGCCCCCATGGGCTTCTTCGACCGTTTAAGCCGTTTGCTTCGCTCCAATCTCAATGATTTGGTGGGCCGAGCCGAGGATCCAGCCAAAATTCTTGATCAATCCGTTGCCGATATGCAATCGGATTTGATCAAATTACGCCAGGCGGTGGCTTCGGCCATCGCTAGCCAAAAGCGGATTGAAAACCAAGCCCAGCAGGCTGAAAGCCAAGCTAAAACCTGGTATGAAAGAGCAACTCTCGCCCTTAAGAAAGGGGAAGAGGAGCTTGCTAAAGAAGCGCTGAGCCGCCGTAAAACCTATCAAGAAACCGCAACTGCCCTAAACAGCCAACTTTCCACCCAGGCGGGGCAGGTGGAAAATCTAAAAAAGAATTTACTTTCCCTTGAAGGCAAGATCGCCGAGGCGCGCACCAAAAAAGACATGCTTAAGGCCCGGGCCCAAGCAGCCCAGGCCCAAGCCCAGTTGCAGGGGGCTGTGGGTGGTTTAAATACCGATTCGGCCATGGCGGCTTTTGATCGCATGGAAGAAAAAGTGTTGTCTTTAGAGGCCCGCGGCCAGGCGGCGGCAGAATTGGCAGGGGCAGACCTCGATAGTCGTTTTCAAGCCCTGGAAGCCGGCGGTGATGTTGATCAAGAATTGGCGGCCCTCAAGGCAAGCCTTAGCCCCACACCCCTTGCCCTGCCAGACGACAGCAAGAAACCTGAGCTTTTGCCAGCCCAGGCCGCTGAAGTAGACGACGAATTGGAGAAGTTGAAGCGTTCAATCGACAATCTTTAAATATCCTCAGCAACCTTCATCCCTACTTTTTCCATGACTGTTCATCAACTAACTGATGCCAATTTTCAAGCTGAGGTTCTAAATGCCGAATCGCTTGTCTTAGTTGATGTGTGGGCCGCCTGGTGCGGCCCCTGCCGCTTGATGGCTCCATTGATGGAATGGGCAGCAAGCACCTATGGGGAAGGCTTACGGGTTGGAAAACTTGAGGCCGATCCAAACCCAGTTGTTCGCGATCAATTGCAAATAAAAGGTTTACCAACCCTGATCCTTTTTAAAGCTGGTGTTGAACTGGCCCGTTGGGAAGGGGCCATGGCAAAACCCCAGCTGCAGGCTTTTGTGGATGCCCATCTCTGAGCGGCTTAAACGCCTTGGCTCGGGCATTTTTGCCCGCATGGACCAGCGCAAACGTTCCTATGCGGCATCAACTGCAGCCCAGCTGAATCCCCTGCTTGATCTCTCCTTGGGGAGCACTGATCTGCAGCCTCCAAGCCAGGTGCTTTCAGCCATTGCTACCAAATTGCTGGAGCCGGCCAGTGCGGCCTATTGCCTGCAGGCGGGCACCTTGCCCTTTCGTGAAGCGGTAGCCAGTTGGGTGCAGCAGCGCTTTGCGCTGCAGGTGGATCCCCAGCGGGAGGTGCTGCTGCTGGTGGGTTCCCAGGAGGGCACAGCCCATCTACCCCTTGCCTTGGTAAACCCTGGTGATCGCACGTTGTTGCTTGATCCCTGCTACCCAAGCCATCGCGGTGGGATGGTGCTGGCGGGTGCTGAACCTCTGCTGCTGCCCCTGGGCTTAGAGGATGGCTGGCGCCCTTGCTTTGGGCGGCTAGCCAGCAGTGAACTAGAGCAGCTCAAATTAATAATGCTGGGCTACCCCCATAATCCAACGGCCACCACTGGCTGCCAGGGCTGGTTGGATGAAGCGCTGGCCTTAGCAAACCGGCAAGGGGCGGTGCTTGCCCACGACAATCCCTACGTTGATCTTGCCCTTGAAGGGGAAGCGCCTGCCCTATTGCGATCGGAGGGGTGGCGCACAAATGGGATTGAATTTTTTTCCTTCTCAAAAGGCTGGTGCCTTGGCGGCTTTCGCCTCGGTTTTGCCGTTGGGGCCGCCCATTTAATTGAAGCCCTAGGGCAGGTGAAGGCGGTGGTTGATTTCAATCAGTCGCTGGCCTTACAGGCGGGTGCCACGGTTGCGTTAACGCAACTAGCCAGCTGGCCGCAGCAGCTAAGGCCTATTTATAAGGAGAGGCGTGATGCCATGGCAGCTGCCCTGGCCGCAGGCGGTTGGCGGGTGCCTCCAGCTTCAATGGCCCTTTATTTATGGCTGCCACTGCCCGAAAGCTTGAGAAGCCTTGGCAGTGAAGCTGCCTGCGCTTGGTTGCTTGAACGCAGTGGGGTGGCGCTCACCCCAGGCGTTGGTTTTGGTGCTGGCGGTGAGGGCTGGGTGCGGCTTGCTCTGGTGGCGGAAACAAACCAGTTGTTGGTGGCGGCCAAGCGGCTAAATGCAGCCCTGTTGGGGTGCTGAATTGAGTGGATTATTGGCGGCAGGCTGTGGCGGTCGATTGCTGCGTAGAACGCGTGATCTTGATTTGCGCATGGCCTGGCGGCTGCGGGTGCTGCCGGTTTGTGCCAGCACGGAACCCCTCTTAAGCCACTGGTTGGCGGCGCAACCGCTTTTGCCCATAGCGGTGGTTTCAAAAAAGCAGCGCTTTGGTCGGGGCACGGCCCAACGCCATTGGCAATCACCCGCTGGTGGCCTTTGGTTAAGTGCTGCAATCCCTTGGGGCGGAGAGCCACCAGCGGCGGATCGCTTGCCATTGTTGATGGCAGCTGCCCTAATGGCGGAATTAGAACCCCTTGGCCTAGGGGCAGAACTGCATCTAAAACCACCCAATGATTTGATGGTGGGGCAGCAAAAATTAGCGGGAGTGCTCACCTCTGTGGTGTGGCGTGGCGGGCAGGTGCGCCACGTGCGCTTTGGCATTGGCCTCAATGGGCGCCATTCAATCCGTCCTCCGGGCATCACCCTTGAACAATTGCTTGGTAGCCGCTGCCCCCCCTGGCCTAAATTGGTGCACATAGGTTTAAGAGCACTGGAAAGGTTGGCTCTGAATTAACGCAATCACCCTCAACCTGATTACACACCTGAAATGTACAAACTATTTATGTTGCCCTTGCTGCTTCCGCTGTTGGCTCAAATGTTGCCAGCGGAAGAACCACCTTTGATATTTGATAAATCACTGCAGGAGTTGGAGCGGGAGGGGGCAATCACCATCAAGGAAAGCCAGCAGTTGCGCCAGGGGGATTATCCCCAACGCAGTGCACCGGGGCAGCGAGATGTGCCAAACCTAGAAAAGTTATGTAGTTCCGGAGTGATGAGCCAAAGGGAATGCGCCCGAGCCAAGGGAGTTGCATTCGTTGCTAAAAATAAAAATGCAAAATTTGGCGGCCCAGATGGTTTGCCACTTGCACCATTGAGTGTTCCGGTTTCTGCTCTTTTAGTGGGGGGCGAGGGAAGTTTTTCCCTTAGCCAAGTGTTTAGGATTACGCCGAGGCCAGCACCTCTGCTTGGAAATGGCAATCGCAGTTTGATATTTCCTTTGATCGGTAGTGCTGTAACCAGCAGTGATTTTGGCTGGCGGATGCACCCGATTTTAGGAAGCATGATTCTCCATGCCGGCAAGGATTTAGCTGCTCCAGAAGGAACGCCGGTGGTGGCTGCCCTGGCTGGCAAAGTTGTTAGTGCAGGTCTTGCAGGTGGCTATGGAATTGCGGTGGAATTAGAACACCGCAATCCCCAGCGCCGCACCCTCTACGGCCACCTGTCGGAATTGTTTGTGCAATCCGGTGAACAGGTGCGCCAGGGTGAAGTAATCGGTAGGGTTGGCAGCACAGGTCTTAGTACTGGTCCCCATTTGCACTTTGAATTGCGCCGCCCCGACGCCGGGGGTTGGGTGGCGGTTGATCCCGGCAGCCTTTCCCCCAGTGGTGCATTAAGCAGCAAACAAGATTTACTTACGGGATTATTTGATCAATTGCTAAAGGGCCTAGAGCGCAAAACTTAGGATAGTGAACTTAAACAATTTGTAGATCGCTCAAGTTGCCACTATAACCAGTTATTTCAATCACCATATCGTTGTTGGCTTGGAATCCGGCTCTGTTGTCGTTAAGAGCAAGAAAAGTTCGGGTGCCACTACCTGAACCTAAGCTAAAGCTAGCGGCAAGGTTTGCGCCAAAGCTTCTGCTATTTAGAACTTGGCCAAGATCGCCTGCGTTTAAACTGCGAACAGAGCCAAAATTGCGAACAGAACTATTTGCAACTAAGCCATCAATTTGATCAACGCCAATTTCTAGATCGGTGATTCGATCAAAGCCCGTCAGCAAGGAGTCGCCTCGGCCAAAGCTAAATGTGTCGTTGCCTGCACCACCGGTTAGCTTATCGCTTCCGGATAAACCGCTAATTAAATCGTTACCAGCGCCGCCAGAAAGGTCGTTTTCAGCATTGCTACCGGTAATAATATCAGCATTTTCGGAGCCGCGAACATTTTGAAAATGTTCCACAGTGAGGCTGGCGCTACCGATTCCGGGTAAATTATTTATCGTTAGCAAGTTGTTGGCTAGATTTACATTTAATGAGGCTGTGGTGCCAGTGGAGCCGTCTATTGTGTTAATTCTGTTGGGATTGGCTTTAATTACTTCAATATCAAAATTTGATATTATATCCGTACCTAGGCCTCCTGATTTAGCCATAACTCCGCCGCGGGAAAAAGTGAGATCTGCATTCACTCTTGAGTAATCAATGATGTCTGCGCCAGCGCCGCCACTGAGGCTATCGCTACCTGCTGAGGCAAACATTAAATCGTCACCAGCTCCTGAGCTGTAGGTATTGCTATTTGCATCACCAAGCATTACATCGGCGTTATCTGTGCCGGTTAGATTGATTGCTGGGATTGGCCTGTTGGGTGCTGGGCGTGATTGAGTTGTTTGTTGGCGTGCCATGGTGAATTGCTTGAGGGCATAATCAAATTATTTGGCGCATTGCTTTTAGCCTTTGATTAATAGCTCAAGTTTTTGTGATCTTGATCACAGGCTCAGCTGTTTGGCCCTGTGCCTGCAATTTGAAGTACGAGTTGGCTCTCTGCTTTAAGGGCCATCCTTTCAATTTCACTAATCGGCCCCTCTAGCCAGCGGGCCACATCCAGCATTTGTTTAATACCCATGGGTTGGGCTAGGGCGCCGCCCACGGTTGTTGGGATTTCGGCGCAAGCCTCCAGCCAAAGGGTCCAATCACTGCCATCATCACTGGAAGGAATTTCAAGCGTTACTTGCAGCCTCTCACTGGGATCCAGAAGGGTTGCACTAAGGCGGTTTCCACCACTACAGCGAAATAGCACTTGCCATCCGCCCCGTTCAAACAAGGTGGCGGCCTGGTCGCGTAATAGCTGAACACCAGTGAAAGATTGGTTTTCTGGAGCGCTCAACATTTTTATGTGGGCAACTGGCAAGCTTCTAAGTGGTATTGGGCACGATCGATGGTGATTAGCAGCACCTGCTAACAAGTTGGCTTTAGTTGACGATGTGGCCATCGCGGAATAGCAACACCCGTTGGGCGCGTTGGGCCACATCTTGTTCGTGGGTAACCAGTAAAACGGTCATGCCTTCTTGATTTAGTTGATCAAAGATGGCTAAAACCTCCCGGGTGGTGTCTGAATCAAGGGCGCCTGTGGGTTCATCCGCCAGCAACAGCGCTGGCCGGTTGATTATTGCTCGGGCAATGGCCACCCGTTGTTGTTGGCCACCACTGAGTTGATTTGGTTTATTTTTTAAGCGTTCACCAAGTCCCACCCGTTGCAGCGCTGCAGCAGCACGCTCCTTGCGCTCCGCCACAGGAACATTGGCGTAGATCATGGGCAATTCAACATTTTCAAGGGCGCTCATGTTTGAGAGCAAATGAAATTGTTGAAAAACAAAACCCAGATGGCGATTCCTTAAGGTGGCGAGTTCATCGTCGCTGAGTTTATTAACCTCTTGACCCTGCAACCAATAGCTGCCGCTGCTGGGGCGATCAAGGCAGCCAAGAATATTCATGGCGGTGCTCTTGCCTGATCCGGATGTACCCATTACGGCGAGATAATCGCCTTTGAAAACCTTGAGATTTAGTTCGTTAACGGCGCGTACCTCAGTGGCTCCCGCTCCATAAATTTTGCTTATATTAATTAGTTCAGCCACGGCCCCAGGGCTGGGATTGATAGCCATGCTGATTAACCGGTGGGCAGGCGGCCGCTAGCAGCAATAACTTCTTTGAGTAGTGGTGTGCCTTCCACCGCTTGATTTGCCCAAACAAATAGTGGATTTGATAACACTCCTCCCACTGCGGTAACGAGTAAACACACCACAAGGGCGGTGCGCAGTGGTTGCAAACCAGGTAATTTCCAGGTGGGTTCTGGATAGGATTTCACCACATCGGATGCCTCTTGCGGTTCTTTAACAACCATCATCTTGATAACTGAGATGTAGTAGTAGATTGAAATTACTGAAGTAACTAAACCCACCACTACTAATAGATATTGGCCATCGGCCCAGCCGGCAAAGAATAGATATATTTTGCCAAAGAACCCAAGCATTGGTGGTATGCCGCCAAGGGATAGCAGGCAGAGGCTCAAGCCAAGGGTGATTAGGGGATCTTTTTGATATAAACCGGCGTAGTCTGAAATGCGATCACTGCCGGTGCGTAGGGAGAAAAGAATGATGCAGGCAAAGGCGCCAAGGTTCATAAATAGATAGGCGGCCATATATAAAACCATCGCCGAGAATCCCTCCTCGGTGCCACAAACCAAGCCAATCATCACAAAACCAGCCTGGCCAATTGAGCTGTAGGCAAGCATTCTTTTCATTGATGTTTGAGCAAGGGCAACCACGTTGCCAAGGGTCATGCTCAACACAGCCAACACGGTAAATAGCAGCTGCCACTGGGCCTCAAAGCTGCCAAAACAACCCACCAGCAAGCGCAATGCCAAAGCAAAACCTGCCGCTTTTGAACCCACGGAAAGAAAAGCAACCACAGGGGTTGGCGATCCTTCATAAACATCAGGGGTCCATTGGTGAAAGGGCACCGCTGAAATCTTGAATGCCACTGTTGCAAGAACAAAAACTAAGGCCAGGGCCGTTAAGGGCGTGGCGCTGCTCTGCAGGGCAATGGTGATACCAGCCAAATTTGTGGAGCCGCCACTCACGCCATAAAGCAGTGAGGTGCCGTAGAGAAATACGGCCGCGGCAGCTGAACCAACAAGCAGATATTTAAGTGCTGCTTCTGAACTGCGGGCATCGCGCTTCATGTAGCCCGCTAATAGATAACTCGACACTGAAAGTGTTTCTAAAGCAACAAAAATGCTCACCAGATCGGTGGCTCCACAGAGCAGCATTGCCCCAACGGTGGCAGCCAAAAGAATGCTGGCGTATTCCCCCACCGGTGTGCCGCTGCGTTCCACATAACGCCAACTAATCAATAGCGATAACAGGGTGGAAGTTGCCACCACTGCCCTGAAGGCAACCGAGAGGTTGTCGCTGATGAAAGATGCAAAAAATGCCGGTGCAGCCGGTTGATTCCACTGCAGGGCAAGTAAGCCCAAACAGAGGCCGAGGCCGATGTAGCAAAAAGGTGGCACGAATCTTGCCGCTGCCTTTTCCCCTGCTAAATCCGCCAAAAGGCAGGCCAGCAGGGTGACTAGGAGTGCTGCTTCGGGCGCAATTGCCCCAGCATTTAACGACTGGGCCAGGGTTTCCATTGCAGTTGGGTCGGCGCCGTCCTAAGCCGGATGGTAGCCCTGTCCATCGGACTGGTCCCGGTCCACCATGGACTGCGGATCTAACCTGCGGTTTCGGTCCTGTTCTTTACCTGCCCCGGCAGCCTGTGTCCCACACCCTTGTCATCGTTGAGAGCCCCACCAAGGCCCGCACGATTCGCGGTTTTTTGCCGCGCACCTTTCGGGTGGAGGCATCCATGGGGCACGTGCGTGATCTGCCCAATAACGCCAGTGAAATCCCAGCCAGCCACAAGGGGGAAAAGTGGGCAAACCTGGGGGTGAATACCAGTGAAAACTTTGCGCCCCTCTATGTGGTGCCGAAGGATAAAAAGAAAGTTGTTAAGGAGTTAAAAGACGCCCTCAAGGGGGCAGATCAGCTGCTGCTGGCCACAGACGAAGACCGCGAGGGGGAATCGATCAGTTGGCACCTGCTGCAGCTCCTTGATCCGAAGGTGCCCGTTAAGCGGATGGTGTTTCACGAGATCACCGAAGACGCGATTAAGCGCGCCCTTAACGACACCCGTGAGCTCAACATGGAGCTGGTGCATGCCCAGGAAACCAGGCGCATTCTTGATCGCTTGGTGGGTTACACAGTTTCACCATTGCTTTGGAAAAAGGTTGCCTGGGGCCTATCCGCAGGGCGGGTGCAGTCGGTGGCGGTGCGCTTGCTGGTGCAACGGGAACGGGCCCGCAGGGCATTCCACAGCGGCAGCTATTGGGATTTAAAGGCCCAGTTGGAGCAGGGAGGTGTGAAGTTCGAGGCAAAGCTGAACCAGCTGGCCGGCGAACGCATTGCCACCGGTGCTGATTTCGATGAAAACACCGGTGCCATCAAGGCCGGCACCAAGGTGCGATTGCTCACTGAAAGCGACGCCCAGGGCCTGCTCAAAGCGATTGCTTCCGAGGTTTGGCGGGTGGCTGAGGTGGAGGAAAAACCCACCCTGCGCAAGCCGGCCCCACCATTCACCACCAGCACCCTGCAGCAGGAGGCAAACCGCAAGTTGCGCCTTTCGGCCCGCGAAACAATGCGTACGGCCCAGGGGCTCTATGAGCGCGGTTTTATCACCTACATGCGCACCGATTCGGTGCAATTGAGTGATCAGGCGATCACAGCGGCCCGGGCCTGTGTGGAGGAGAAATACGGGGCGGACCACCTCAGCCCCCAGCCGCGCCAATATTCCACCAAAAGCAGAAATGCCCAGGAGGCCCACGAGGCAATCAGGCCAGCGGGTTCAAGCTTTCGCACCCCGGCTGAAGCGGGTTTAAATGGCCTTGATCTCTCCCTCTATGAACTGATCTGGAAGCGCACGGTGGCCTGCCAGATGGCGGATGCCCGGCTCACGATGGTGAGTGCCCAAATCGATGTGGCAAATGCTCGTTTTAGGGCCGGCGGCAAGCGCATTGATTTCGCTGGTTTTTTCCGGGCTTACGTGGAAGGCAGCGACGACCCTGATGCCGCCCTTGAGGGCCAGGAAGTGCTGTTGCCACCCCTGGTGGCCGGTGATAAGCCCAGCTGTAATTCCTGTGAAGCCCTGGGTCACCAAACCCAGCCGCCGGCGCGTTTTAGCGAAGCGGCCTTGGTTAAAACCCTGGAAAAGGAAGGGATCGGCCGGCCCTCCACCTATGCCTCGATCATTGGCACGATTTGCGATCGCGGCTACGCAAATTTGCAGAACAATTCCCTCACCCCAAGCTTTACCGCTTTTGCCGTAACGGCCCTGCTGGAGGAGCACTTCCCCGATCTGGTGGATCCTGGGTTCACAGCGCGGATGGAGAACACCCTCGATGAAATCTCGAACGGTTCAGCCCAGTGGCTGCCATACCTCGACCAGTTTTTCCGCGGTGAGAAAGGCTTAGAGCAACAGGTGGCCCAGCGGGAGGGTGATATCGATCCCACCACCTCACGCACGATTGAATTAGAGGGGCTGCCCTGTGTGGTGCGCATCGGCCGCTTTGGCGCCTACCTAGAGGCAAAACGTCCGGGGGAAAATGGCGAGGAGGAATTGATCAAGGCCACCCTGCCCTTGGATCTAACCCCCGCTGATTTAGATGCCGATCACGCTGAATTGCTGCTTAAGCAAAAGGCAGATGGCCCGGAAAGCCTTGGCATTGATCCGAGCACCGGTGAAGCCGTTTATTTGTTGTTTGGTCAATACGGCCCCTATGTGCAAAGGGGGCAAGCCAGTGAGGAAATTCCAAAACCAAAGCGGGCTTCCCTGCCAAAGGGCACCAAACCTGAGGATCTAAGCCTTGAGATTGCCTGCGGACTGCTGCAACTGCCGAGGCTGCTGGGGGAGCACCCCGATGGGGGCAAGGTGCAGGCGGGCTTGGGGCGCTTTGGCTCCTATGTGGTGCACGACAAAGGCAAAGGCGAAAAGGATTACCGCTCCTTAAAAGCAGAAGATGATGTGCTGCTCGTGCAACTTGAGCGGGCGATGGAGTTGCTCTCCGTTCCCAAAAAAGGTCGCGGTGGCCGCACTGCCCTAAAAGATTTGGGCACTCCTGAGGGCTCAGAGGAAACAATCCAGCTATTTGATGGCCCCTATGGGCTTTATGTGAAGCAGGGCAAGGTGAATGCCTCCTTGCCTGAGGGCACCACGGCGGAAAGCATCACCTTGGAGCAGGCGCTTGAACTATTGGCGGCCAAGGCTGCCACTAAGAAATCCACAGCAAAAGCGAGCAGAGCAACCAAAACAGCCAAAACACCTAAAGCTGCTAAAGCACCGAAATCCACCACCACAACAGCCAGCAAACCCAAAGCCACAAGTCGCACTACCGGCACCAAGGCTGGGCGACCCCGGGCCAGTGCGGTGCGGATTATTAGGGCGGCCGATAGCTGATGGCTTGGTTGCGGTTGGCCGCCATGGCAGTGCTGTTTGCTTTGGCGGCGTGCAGCAATACCCCAATTGGAGAGCAATTGGGCAATAGTTTTGGCCCCACTCCAGCCACAACAAAAACAACAACTCAACCCGTTGCTGTTGCTCCAAAACCAGTAATTAAGCCAGAACCACAAAAACCAGAAATACCAAAACCAGTTCCGCAAGCGGTGGAACCGATTCAACAAAAACCAGAACCGGCAGAACAGCAAAAGCCGGTGCCCTACCGGGTGCTTTTGCGGTTACCCGCCACCGACCCCGCCGCCCCTGCAGAGGCTTTAACCCGCGCCCTGAGGGCTGCCAATTTGCCCTTTGAAGTGGAAACAATCGAAAGGGTGAGGCAGGGCGATGGCCGTTGATCAGCGGCGGCGGGAGGCGAGGCGCCTAACTGAAACGGCCTATATGGCAGCCAGCACCGGTTTGCTATGGGTTGCCATTTATTACCTGCCCATTGGTGATGCCATTTTTCGATTGGCAATCCCTTTGCCTTTAGCCCTATTGCAATTGCGCCAGGGGGGGCGCGCAGCCCTTCAGGGCGTAGCGGTGTCGGTGTTGCTATTGACGGTGTTGATGGGTCCGGTGCGGGGGCCAATGATGCTTTTCCCCTATGGCGCCCTAGCGCTTTGGTTGGGTTGGTGTTGGTGTAGGCGGATTAGTTGGTGGTTTTCGATTGGTATTGGTTTGTTAATCGGCACTGGCGGCCTGTTGGTGAGGGTGGCGGTGTTGTCGCTACTGCTGGGCGAAAATCTTTGGGTGGTGATCACCAGCGCAGCGGCTGGATTGCTGGAGAATTTGGCGGAACGGTTGCAATTGCTGGGGGCGCCGGATCTGCAGCAGGTGGAATTGTTAGCCCTTGGCCTTTTGCTCTTGCAAAACCTCATCTACCTGCTGGCATTGCATGCGGTTGCCCATTGGGTATTCCCGCGGCTCAAGCAGGAACTACCGGCCCCCCCTGCCCTGCTACGCCCCCTGTTGGCCCTTGACCCTCTCTAGCTGGCGCAGCTCAGCCTCAAGCGCCCTAGGGGCAGGGGAAGCCCAGGTGATCCTGGTGCTTGCTGCTACGGCCACCGCTGAGGTGCCTGGCATCTCAGCGGCCGGTGCCACACCAGCCAGCAGGCAATTCACCGCTGCAGCTGATGCAGAGCTGCTGCTGATGGGTCCAGCGGCCAAGTGTCCCCATGGCCTGCCACCCCTGATGGCGGGGGTGAGCCCTGCTTTGATCAGTTGGTGTGTGCTGGAGCACCTAGGCCTGCCTGCTCTGGTGGTGGATGCCGGCTGCGCCGTTGCCCCTGGGATTCCCCACATCCGGCTTGGCGGTAGCCCAGCCCGTTGCCTGAGCAGTGGCAGGGCGATGGAAGATGCCGCGGTGATGCAACTCCATCGGCAGGGCCAAAGGCTTGGCTATCGCTGGGCCCAATGCCATCCGCAGGGTTTGTTGGTGCTTGCTGAATGCGTGCCTGGGGGCACCAGCACCGCAGAGGCTGTGCTCAGCGGATTAGGCCTTGATGTGGCTGGTTTGGTGAGCGGCAGCATGCCCAAACCGCCCCATCAATTGCGGGCCGCTTTGGTGCAGCGGGGGATTGCGGCAGCGATCGCCCGTGGCTGTGAGCTGGGGCAGCCATTGGCGGTGTTAGCGGCCCTGGGGGATCCATTCCAGGCCTTTTCGCTTGGGCTGCTGGAGGGAATTGCCCAGGTGCCTGGCAGTGAAGCGCAGCTGTTGCTGGCGGGTGGAAGCCAAATGGCGGCCGTTTTGGCCCTTGCGCTGGCAAGGGCAGCGCTGCCCTTGCGCCAAGTGATGGCCCAGCGGTTTGCTGTTGTTACCACTGCTTGGGTGATGCAAGAGGCCTGCAGTGAATTAGCTGAGTTACTGATTCGGGTGGGTGCCAGCTATGGGGTGGAGCCTTTGCTCAGCCATGCCAATTTGCATTTTGATAAATGCAAACAGCAAGCCCTGCGGGACTATGAGCTGGGATTTGTTAAGGAGGGGGTGGGGGCCGGTGGTCTCAGTTGGTTGTGGGAATTGGCCGGTTTTAGCCCCCAGGCCCTTGCAGCTGCCTGCGATCAGGCCTGCGCTGAACTCCTATACCGGTAGGGTCGCCCCATGACTACGCCGCTCACTCGCCGTTCGTTGTTAGCGCTGTTATCAGGTGCTGGGTTGCTGGCTGCCTGCAGCGGGCCTAAGCGGCGTTTAGGCGTTCAAAACGGCACCCTGCCACGGGCTTGGTTGCAGCGTTTACCAGCCGGTTGGGGGTTTGAAAGCATCCCATTGGGCACTGGATTACCAAAGCCTGGCCAGGGCCTTGGCCCCTTAGCACTTACCGATGGCTGGGCCACCAGCCAACCAGCCAGCCATTGGCTGCCTTGGCCCGCTAGCGCCGCTACGGAGTTGTTGATGCCAGAGGCCCAGGCCTTGCTCCCCTGGGGATTACCTGTGGCGATGGGCCCGTGGCTGCTGGTATTGCGCGATCGGCCTGATCTATGGCAATCGCTTGCCGATAAAGCTGGATGGCAATTGTTATTGCACCCCAGTTTGCGGGGGCAATTGTTGTTGCCGGCAAGCCAAAGGGTGGTTTTGGATATTGCCAAACGGATCGGCAACCAAGCCGAAATAATGGAACAGCTAAAGCAACAGGCCCTTGGTTTTAATGATGTAGATGCCCTAACACTGCTGCTGAATGGAGAAGCTCAGGCGGCGGTGTTGCCCAGTAGAGCGGTAGTGCCATTGCTGAGAAGCGATAGCCGCCTAAGGGCGTTTCTACCAATTCAAGGTGCACCGCTTTGGTGGAATTTGCTGGTGCGGCCTGCTTCTGCAGCTGCTATCCCACCCTTGGAGTGGTTGCTGGCTCCAAGTAAATCACCATTACTTGATCAATTGTTGCGGGCTGGTTTTACCCCTCCTTTGAAGCTGAAGCTATTAGCGGCAGCCCTATCTCGCCAACCCCAGGCCCAGTTGTTGCGGCCGACTGCTGAATTATTGGAGAGATGCACCACTATTATATAAATAGATACTGTAATAAATAAGCCGCAAATAGCAATTATTTAACCAAGCCAGAGAAATTTTCCGATGAAATTCATGCCTATTTATCCTGCGTTTGCTGTAATGCCTCTTTGAAATATCTATGCAAAATTGAACATGTAAAGCAGGTAATGATATATTCAAATATTCTTGCCTAAATCAGCGCCCCAGAAATATTTTGCTTTCCAAAAGGTTTGTTGCAGATTGCATTGAAAAACAAAAAATGGGTGAGAATCGTGTGCAACAAACAATTTTGCTGCGTCCGCTCCCATGGCTGATCACGAAGGGCGAAAGCTCAGCGTTCGAGAAATGATCAACGCTCACCTTTTCCCAGTTCTGGCGCTGGTGGCAACAGCAAGCTCGGTTTCTATTGCTTTGTCGCTTGGCCCCATTGCTGGCCAGGCTTCAAGGTGGAACAAGTGCTTCGACGGCGGTTTGGCTTGGTTGGATCGCAATAGCCCACGCATTAAGGGTGGAGATCGCCTGTCTATTGCAGCTAATTTTTGCAATGGTGGATCGCCAAATAAACCGGCTCGTTAATGGCTGGTTTATTTACTTCATTGGTTTGAGTTAGTGGCGATTAATCCCAAAGGCGCCTGCCGGGTTTGCTGGCTAGTAGTTGATGGGTTTCCGTGAGCAAAGCCGGAATAGGCAAATTTAAGGGGCAGCGCGGGATGCAATTGCCACAGGCAGCGCATGCACTGGCATTGTGTTGTTCAAACCAATGGCCGGCATTACCTGCCATTGCGTAGCGCTCTTTGGCATGGCTGAGCATGTTGTGGCCAAGGGCCAGATTGCGCAGCCGCAACATTTCAGGAATCGGCACTTGATTCGGGCAGGGCAAACATTCGCGGCATTGGCCGCAATGGCTATCACCCAAGCGTTGCCGCTCTTGTTGATGCAGGTTTTCGATGGCTCTGCTTTCCTCAGCTGTTAGGGGCCCATCAGCGTTGGCCAGCTTTTCGGCCCAATTCAGATCGCTTGGTTTGGCAGCCCCAAGGCTGAGGCTGCTGATCCCTTGGGCCAATAAAAATCGATAGGCCAGCTCGAGCGGCTGAAAAGGGGCGCAGTGTTGCAGCAGCAATGCTGGTGGCGCATAAAGTTGCCCGCCCTTATCGGCCGGAGAAATTGCAAGCACTCCCATGCCCCTAGCCAGCGCCATTTGGGCTAGCGGCAGCCGTAGGGGATCAAACAAATGCAAATGCAGGTTTGCAAAGGCAAAACAACCACTGCTGATGGCAGCACTAATTAATTCCGGGCTGCCATGGCTGCTGAACCCCACCTGGCCAACCAACTTCTCCCCCAGGGCCCAGGCCATAAATTCAGCGCCGGGGCCAGCTAGGGCCCAAGCCAAATGCTGCTTGAGGTTGATGCCATGTACGGCAAGATTGTTCAGATGGGTAATGCCCAAGCGTTCCAGGCTGCGTTGCAATTGCTCTTTTGCCGCTGCCAAGTTCATGCCAGGCAATATTTTAGTTGTGATTACTAGCTGTTTTGGCTTGATCGCTAAACGTTTAATTGCAAGGCCTAGGTAACACTCACTTTGGCCGTAGGCCGGTGCCGTTTCCAGGTGGTTGATGCCAATGGCTACGGCCGCCTCCAGCACCTCCTGCAACTGGCTGGGCCCAGTAAGGGCCCGCATGGTGCCAAGGGTGAATAGGGATACAGCTGGCCCCTTGCCAAAGGGGCGTTGGCCTGGGGATTCAGCTGCTTGGCTTTGAATTGGCATCACTATCGGGCTGGGCTTTGCCCTGTTGGCGAATCAAATCAGCGGGGCTTAAGCCATCAACAAAGCGGCGAAAATCGGCGATTTCTTCAGCATCAGCTTCGGCATCCACTGGAATCGAGGCATCACTTACAACTTCCTCCAGCATCCATAAACCGCTGCCGGTGCGCAAAGCAAGGGCGATGGCATCGCTGGGGCGACAGTCGATTTCGTGGTTTTCACCAACGGTGTCGGTAACTTTCAAAACAGCCCTAAAAGTGTTGGCTTCGATGCTGTGGATAATCACCCGTTCCAGCTCCAAGCCAGCCACGGCCATCAGATTTGCCATTAGGTCGTGGCTGAGCGGTCGCGGCGGCGCTAGTTCCTGCAACCCGGCCACAATATTTTGAGCCTGGGATTGATCAATCCAGATCGGCACTTGCCGCCGGCCGGAGGGATCACGCAAAAGCACTATCGGGCTTCTACTGGCGGCATCAAGGGCTATCCCAGCCACCGTCATTTCCACCATGGCAACGGTGCGGTGTGCTCCCATGATTATGGCTATGTATGCACTGCCAGGGCCATGTTTACCGGATTAGTGCAGGCCATCGGCCAGGTGCACCCCATAGCCGGCGGGCTGCGGGTGCAATGCCAAGGGCAACAGCTTGCCCCTTTAGCCCTTGGGGACAGCGTTGCTGTGGATGGGGTTTGCCTAACGGTGCGGAAATTAACCAGTGATGGTTTTGAAGCTGATGTGAGCCCAGAAACCCTGAGCCGCACCACCCTTGCCCAGGCGGGGGGGTGGGTGAATCTTGAGCCGGCCCTTGCGGTGGGTGATCGCCTCGGCGGCCATTTCGTGAGTGGCCATGTGGATGGCCTTGGTGTGGTGCGGGCAATCCAATCCCTGGGCAATTCCTGGCGCCTTGAATTGGCATGGGAAGATCAAAGCTTTGATCGCTATATCTGCGATAAGGGCAGCATTACTGTGAATGGCATCAGCCTCACCATTGCTGGCACTGGTGCGGGCGCTAGTTTTTGGCTGGCGGTTATTCCGGTGAGCTGGGAGCAAACCACCCTTAAATATCTAAAAATTGGTGATCGCGTTAATTTGGAAGCTGATTTATTAGCTAAATATGTGGAAAAACTACTTCGATCTCCCGCCTCTAACGCCATTGATGAACATTGGTTGCTTCAAAATGGCTGGACTGTTTAAATCATTATTGGTTGCCTTTCCCCTTCTG
This sequence comes from Synechococcus lacustris Maggiore-St4-Slac, assembly GCF_024345595.1. Lineage (NCBI taxonomy): Bacteria > Bacillati > Cyanobacteriota > Cyanophyceae > Synechococcales > Synechococcaceae > Synechococcus > Synechococcus lacustris. Next base: position 77,119 of record NZ_JAGQBK010000006.1, read on the forward strand.
AAACCATGTTGAAAACTTTCACGATCGCCGAGGGCATTCTTTTGCTCGTTTTAGGCTTTTTAGCATTGATATTTCCGGTGGTTGCCTCTTTTGGTGTTACGGCAGTGGTGGGCATTGCATTTTTGCTCGGCGGCATTATTGGTTGGATCAATAACATCAGTCGCCGCCATGACTTAAAGGCATGGTTAGTGTTTTGGCGTTTGGTGGTTTCCACCCTATTTCTGATCGCTGGCTTTTCAATATTGCAACAAATCTCCAGTGGCCCATTTGATGCAGCCGCTCAGGTGCTGGCCTTGGCCGTGGCTATAGGCATCGTATTTTTAGTGGAGGGTGTTGTGGCAATCGTTGCTTCCCTCAACCACCGGGAAATTAACGGCTGGCGCTGGGGATTGGCAAATGGGGTGGTTACTTTGATCCTTGGAGCACTGATTATTTCTATGAAATTTTGGGGGCTGCTATCGGTTTTGGGAATTTTAGTTGGGATTAGTTTTGTATTTTCAGGTATTGATTTAATTGCTTTTGGTAGTTGCCTGCACGGCGATAACAAATCAAAAAAAGCTTGAATTAAAAACTATTCAGCATCGCTAATTTCTTGCGCTTCAGTTTCCCCCTCATCCTTAGCGGTGAGGGGCCTAAGCCAAATGGTGCCCGTTTCTTGGTGCAGTTCAATGCTGCATTCTTGGCCGGGTTCTAACCCCAAGCGTTTTGTGTAGGCATGGCCAACCAAAAGATTGCCATTGCCATGCACCCGGGTGCGATATTCAGCCTGCCTGCCGCGAAATCCATCGCTATCAACTTCTGGTATGGCAAACCCTTTTGCATGTACTAACGCTTTTAGGAATGCTTTTTTTAATACCCGTCCGCCAGGCCCCACATAACCGCATGCCTTTGCAATTTGCTCAACGCTATTGCTGCTTAGATCCCTGGTTCGATTCAATAGGGCTTCGCCCATAAGTTGTTCGCTGGGGATCATTATAAAAATCAAAGCTCAACTGATTCTGACGCCCTTGGGGTGGTGCTGGCAACCGCTTTTCAAAGCAGATAAAGAAGTCCGAACAGAACCACCCAAATCACATCCACAAAATGCCAATAAAGTTCAACAGCAGCAATGCCGAAATGTTTCTCCGGGGTGAAATAACCGGGCCTGGCAGCCTGGGCCCAAACGATCAGAATCATTAGGGCTCCAAGGGTTACGTGGAGGCCATGAAAGCCAGTGAGAGCATAAAAAGTGCTGGCAAATAGGTTATCGGTTAAGCCAAATGGCAAGTGGAAATACTCATACATCTGGCCGCCTAGAAAAGCGATCCCCATCAATGCTGTGGTGAGCAACCAGGCTCTACATGCGCCCATATTGGCTTTCATCAGCTCCTTGCTGGCCCTATGGAAGGTGAAACTGCTGGCAATCAAGATGGCGGTATTAATTGTAGGTAGCAGCAGCTCAAGTTCGTAGATGGCTCCCGCCGGCAGGGGATTAACAGCCCTGAAGGTGAGATAGGCGGCAAAAAAACCAGCAAAGGTCATGCCATCGGCCACCAGAAAGGTAGCTAAACCAAACATCCGTAAATCCGGATGTTCGTCGTGGCCGTGTGAAGAGTGTTCTGTTGAAAGAGTGTTGGCTTGTTCAGCACTTTCAATAGCAGGTTGTGTTGTTGTCATTGGGGGTTCCTCCAAAGATCACTGCCGGTGGCAACTTTTAAATCAATTACGCCCAGTTCAGTGCCATAGCCGTAAGGTTCATGCACCAATGGTGCCGCCCCCTTCCAGTTCTCTACTGGCGGGGGAGAACTGGTAAGCCATTCAGGTGTTAGAGCTCTCCAGGGGTTGTCGCCGGCTTTGGCGCCCCACCAGATGCTACCGATCACATTAATTAGAAAGGGTATGGTGCTGATCGCCATCAAAAGGGCACCCACGCTACTAACTTGATTCATCAAAGTGAATTGGGGGTCGTATTCAGCCACACGCCTTGGCATGCCATTGAGGCCGAGCCAATGTTGGGGACCAAAACAAAGGTTGAAGCCAATAACAGTTAAAAGCAAATGCAGGCGGCCCAAATGTTCATTTGCCATATGACCTGTGAATTTGGGATACCAATGATAGATAGAGGCAAATATCACAAATACTGTGCCTCCATAAACAATGTAATGGAAGTGGGCAACAACAAAGTATGTGTCGTGAACATGCACATCAAATGGAACCTGAGCTAGGGCAACTCCAGTGATTCCTCCAAATACAAACTGAAGGATGAAGGCGCAGGAAAATAACATGGCACTATTAAGGGCGATGCGACCCTGCCATAGGGTGGCGATCCAATTGAAAAATTTGATTCCAGTTGGAACTGCAATAAATGCTGTGGCAATCGTAAAAAAGAGCCTCATCCAAGGCGGTGTGCCACTGGTGAACATGTGATGGGCCCACACAACTAAACCAAGCACAACAATGGCAAGGATTGAGTAAACCATAGTTACGTAGCCAAACAATGGTTTACGGGCATGAATTGGTAATATCTCGCTTACCAAGCCAAAGGCTGGCAACACCATTATGTAAACAGCTGGGTGGGAATAGAACCAGAAAAGGTGCTGGTAAACAACAACATTGCCACCTTGGGAAGGATTGAAAAATCCTGTGTGGGCAACGATATCCATACTCAACAGTATTAATGTGCCTGCTAAAACCGGAGTTGATAGCACCACCAAGATGCTTGTGCCAAGCATCGCCCAGCAATACATGGGTAGCTGTAATAACTTCAGGCCCGGCTGGCGGAATTTCAAGATGGTTGCGATGAAATTAATACCACCAAATATTGAACTTCCCCCCAAAAGCAGCACACTCACAATCCAAATTATTTGACCCATGGCTGGGGTTGTAATACTCAGCGGTGGGTAGGCTGTCCAGCCGGCTTGGGCTGCTCCACCAATGAAGTAGCTGCTGATTAGTAATAGGCCAGCCGGGGGGATCATCCAGAAGGCAACTGCATTAAGCCTTGGGAAGGCCATGTCGCGGGCGCCCACATAAAATGGGATCAGGTAGTTGCCAAAGCCACCATTAACCACTGGCACTATCCAGAGGAAAATCATTATGGTGCCGTGCAACGTGAGCACTTGGTTATAGGTTTCTCTGCTAACGAAATCAGATATTGGTGTGGCTAATTCGGTTCGGATAACCCCTGCCAGTGCACCACCCACAAAATAGAAAAGAAAACCACAAACTATGTATTGTAAACCGATTACTTTGTGATCAAGGCTGAAGCTGAAATAGCGCAACCAGCTGGTTGGTTGCAGGCTGCTGTGGGCCTCTGGGCTTTTAATTGGCGGTAGAGCAATTGTCATGAGAGGGTGGCGGGGGTGTTTTTCTCTATCCAGGCATCAAAGCCATCAGGTTCTTGAACAACCACGTGGGATCGCATCCCGCCGTGATATGGGCCACAAAGTTCAGCGCAAACAATTGGGTAGTCGCCACTTTTTTTAGCGGTGAAACTTAGAACCGTTGTTTGGCCAGGGATAATATCTTGCTTGATTCGAAATTGGGGTACCCAAAAAGCATGAATAACATCGTTTGCTTTCATGCGTAATTCCACCATTTGACCCGTGGGAACGTGAAGTTCACCACTGGTGATGTTTTGCATTGGATAGTGGAAGATAAAAGCAAATTGCAGCGCTGTTACCTCAACGGGTAAAACATTGCTATCGCCGGTGGGGGCAATCCCTCCCCAGATGCGCTCTTGGTCTTGGGGGCCACTGGTGCGCACGGAAGCCAATTGCTCAGAGGCATGCATTGCCCCGTGGCCATTTAGATCAGCCATGCCGCCCATGCGGTCGTAGATGTCGTAGCTGTAGATGCCAATAAATAGCACCACCACCGCTGGAATTACGGTCCAAAAAAGCTCAAGCGAAAGGTTGCCTTCGATTGCTGGGCCATCGAGGGTGTCGCCTTCTTTGCGGCGAAAACGCACCAAGCTGAACACCACAAGGCCGGTCATTCCCAGCAATAAAACCGTGCCGATCGCAAGTAAAACCTTGAATAGTTCGTCGTAAACAGGCGCATTAATGCTTGCGCTTTCAGGTAGCAGATTTGAGTAATTAGCGGCCCAGAACCCTGCAAGCACTAAGGCCATGCCAGCAACCAGGGTGATAATCGAGGCGGGAATGCGCATGGGCGCGTTGATAACAAACCATTCCTTTCACCCTATGCAATTTGAATGGCTCAGCAAGGATCAGAAGGAAAAGATTTCCTTTCAGATGCTGAAAGCCTCACCGGAACCAGAACACAACACTTGCTTAAGCCTTGCAGCGCTTCAGCATCGCTAGCGTTCAAGCGGATTGTTCAACAACGCGGCTTGACACCTTTCACCCTGCCATCCCTAAACCCTTTAAAACTTTCCCGCCAGTTGGTGGTGGCATTGGTTGCGCTGGTGGTAATTGGTGGCGCCACCAGGGTTATGGAGGCAGGTTTGGCCTGCCCAGATTGGCCCCTCTGCTACGGCAGCCTCTTGCCTAGCCGTGAGATGAATCTCCAGGTGTTCCTGGAATGGTTCCATCGCCTTGATGCCTTTTTCGTTGGCATCGGCCTGATTGTGTTGCTGGTTTCTTCGCTGATTAACCGCGCTAGTGGCCCCCGATGGCTGCCCTGGTTAAGCGGTTTAGCCCTGCTGTTGGTGGCAACCCAAGGGGCCCTAGGCGCCCTCACCGTTAGCCAATTACTGCGCTTCGACATCGTTACCGCCCACCTAGCAACAGCGCTGCTTTTAGTTGCCTTGCTAAGCGCCATTGCCCAATTGCTAAATCCAGCATTGCCTGGCCCGAGGCCTCGGGGTGCAGGCCTTTTAGCTGTTGTTGCCGGTGTGTTGGTTTTTGGCCAATGCGTTGCCGGGGCATTGATGGCAACCCAATGGGCCTCTGGCCGTTGTTTGCGTTTGGCTGAGGGCTGCGCTTGGCTTTCGGCCCACCGCAGCCTTGCTACCCCTGCCGCCAGTTGTTGTGCCCTGTTGGCAATTCTGCTCTTGGCTTTCCCTTGCCCCATCGCTGCCCGCAGGCTTGGGGTGGCAGCCGGTGCCTTGGCTGCCTGCCAAGTGGTGCTTGGTGTTCTCACCTTGAAGCTCGCCCTAGCGGAGCCTTTAGTAACCGTTGCCCATCAATTACTGGCTGCACTGTTAGTTGCCACCTTGCCCGCCGTTGCCTTGGCCCTGAGGCCCAATTCACCTTTGGAGTTATCCCATGGCTGAAGCCGTTGCCATTGCTGTGCCTCTTTCAACCCGGGAGCAGGTGGTTCCCAGCCGCGCCAGGTTGAAATTGCCCCCCTGGCTTGAAATTGCCAAACCGCGCCTCATCCCCCTACTGCTTGCCACCACCCTTGGCGGCATGGCACTAACGGAAAGTTGGCCAATGCCTGCCCCCCGTTTGGCCTGCACCCTTGGCGGCGGTGCCTTGGCAGCAGCAGCAGCCGGAGTGCTGAATTGCCTTTGGGAGGAACAGCTTGATGGACGCATGCTGCGCACCAGCGGCCGCGCCCTTCCCTCCGGCCGCCTTAGTGCAGCTAAAGCGTTCAACATTGCCGTTGCCCTTGCCTGCAGTGCTGGCTTGCTTCTGGTGATGGGGGTGAATTGCCTGGCGGCGAGTTTGTCGCTTTTGGGGCTTTGCAGCTATGTGTTGCTCTACACCGTGGTGCTTAAGCCCCGCACCACCCAAAACATCGTTATTGGTGGTGTGGCTGGAGCGATTCCACCCTTGGTGGGAGCGGCGGCGGCCACTGGTCACATCGGCCTTGGCGGCTGGTGGTTGTTTGGCCTTGTAATGGTTTGGACCCCAGCCCATTTTTGGGCCCTTGCCCTGCTGCTGGAAGACGACTACCGCTCCGTAGGCATCCCGATGTTGCCTGTGGTTAAGGGCCCTTTTGTGACGGGTAACGCGATTATTCGCTACGCCTGGGCAACCATTGCTGCCAGTTTCCTCGGTGTTTTTATCCTCCCCACCGGTGGTTTGTTCTATGGCTTGATGCTGCTGCCATTTAATGGCCGCCTGCTGCAGATGGCTCAGCAGCTTCATCAAGATCCCTGCGATCGCGTGCGGGCTAAGGGTTTATTTCGCTGGTCGATTCTTTATCTTTTCGGCATTTGTTTATTGCTTTTGCTAGCGAGAACCACCGCTGCCGCCCAATTCAACCTTCAGTTGCCAAGCCTCTTCAACATGTTTAGTGGTGCACCTTTTTAAGCTGCTATTGAAGCCAACACGTCTGTGATCACCCTCGAGCACATCAGCAAGCGCTACGGCGGCATTACGGCCCTCGATGGAATTTCCCTTGAGGTTCCAAAGGGTTGCCTCTATGGCTTGCTTGGTCCTAATGGCGCCGGTAAAACCACAGCCCTACGCATACTTTGCACCCTGCTGGCGCCAGACCAGGGCAGGGTTGTAATCGCCGGTGTTGATGCCTTAGCCGATCCGCGCGGGGCAAGGCAGCAGTTGGGCTATGTGGCCCAAGAGGTGGCGATCGACAAAATTCTCAGTGGCCGTGAGCTTTTGGAGCTGCAGGCCAGCTTGTATCACCTGAGCGCCGCCAGGGCCCGGGAGCGGATCGCCATGCTCACGGCCTTGCTTGGCATGGATGAATGGTTGGATCGCCGTTGCGGTAGCTATTCCGGTGGCATGCGCCGCCGTTTAGATCTTGCCTCTGGTTTGCTCCACAACCCTGCTGTTTTAGTGCTGGATGAGCCCACCGTTGGCCTCGACATTGAAAGCAGGGCAGCCCTTTGGGATGTGCTGCAGCAATTGCGGGAGCAGGGCACCACGATCCTGTTGAGCAGCCACTACCTGGAGGAGGTGGATGCCCTGGCTGATCGTTTAGCAATTTTGGATCGCGGTTCTGTGATTGCCGAGGGCACACCAGCTGAATTGAAACGGGAGCTCGGCGGTGATCGCATCACCCTGCGGGTGCGGGAATTCGCAAGCCATGATGAGGCCCAAAAGGTGCAGCAATTGGTTCAGGGCCTTAAAGGGGTGAGCCAGGTGTTGATCAATCGTGCCCAGGGCCACGCGATTAATTTTGTGATTGAGGCGGAGGGCTCAGAAGCTTTGTTGCAACTGCGCCAACAATTAGATGCTGCCGAGGTGCCTGTGTTCTCTTTGGCCCAAAGCCGCCCCAGCCTCGATGACGTTTACCTGCAAGCCACCGGCCGCACCTTGATGGATGCCGAGTTGGCGGCCGTTTCTAGCCGTGATCCCAAGGCGGAGAAAAAGCAGGCCATGCGTTGAACCAGCGGCTTGATCTTTTCAGCTCATTTTCCTATTGATTTTTGCCCGTGTTTGCCTCCACTGCCATTGCTGAACTAAGCCAAGAAACCCTCGCCTTAAGCAAGCGTTTGTTTCTACAGCTGCAACGCAGGCCATCCACCTTGGTGGCTGGAATTTTGCAACCGTTGATCTGGCTGGTGTTGTTTGGTGCCCTATTTGCTAAGGCTCCCATGGGCCTGTTCCCCGGTGGCGGCAGCTACGGCAAATTTTTGGGGGCTGGAGTGATTGTTTTCACTGCTTTTAGCGCTGCCTTAAATGCCGGCTTGCCGGTGATGTTTGATCGCGAATTCGGCTTTTTGAACCGTTTGCTGGTGGCACCGCTGCGCTCGCGCTATTCAATAGTGCTGGCTTCTGTGCTCTACATCACCAGCCTGAGCTTGGTGCAAAGTTTGGCGATCATGGCAGCGGCTTGGGGTTTGGGTTATGGCTGGCCAGGTGGCACAGGGCTGCTTGTGGTGCTCGGCACTTTGCTGTTGTTGGTGGCTGCCGTAACGGCATTGAGTTTGGCTTTGGCTTTTGCCTTGCCTGGTCATATTGAGTTGATCGCAGTGATCTTTGTTGCCAACTTGCCCCTGCTGTTTGCAAGCACCGCGTTGGCACCAATCAGCTACATGCCTGGCTGGTTGGGCTGGCTTGCATCCCTAAATCCCCTTACCTTCGCGATTGAACCGATCCGAGCTGCATACCTGGGCCAGTTTGCCTTTGATGCTGTGGTGCTTGAGGCCCCCTATGGAGCCCTCACCGCCGCCCAATGTTTACTGTTGCTTTTGGTGCTTTCTGCCGGTTTATTTGTGTCTATCCGGCCCCTTCTCAGCCGGAAATTGAGCTGAAACCGTGGCACCCCATCTGCTTTCTTTTTCCGCCCGCGCCCGCCAGGAGCAGGAGGCTTTGAAAGTAGCCCTGGCAAATGGCGATGGAGCCAGCCTTAAAAGCATCAGCGAACGGCTCGTCCATCGCCAAGGGCCAGGGGCTTTGCAGTTGCTGATGCGCAAACTTGCCAGCAATGCAGAGGCGCTTGCTTTTTGGCAGCAGCAATTGTTGCCAGTTGATATTTTAGCGCTTGAAACTATACCTATTGAAAGTATATCTAATGAAACTAGGTTAGTTGAAAATATGCCAGTTCAACAAATTTCAGCCAAATACTATGAAGAAGTTAAAGAAGTTAAAGAAGTTGTTGAAAGTTGCCCGCCCGAGCCAATAGCTGAGAAAAAAATCGAAGTTGCTAGGCGACTGCGAGGCTGGTTGCCCAGCTGGAATGGCCCCCTGCGCCAGGCCAGTTGATTGCCATGGCTCACCCATCTGTTCCTAAAGGTTTGATCGTTTCGGTGCAAGCACCTGAGGGTTCTCCCATGCGGGAGCCTGAGGTGATTGCTGCCATGGCGGAAGCCAGTTTGCTCAATGGTGCTGTGGGGGTGCGACTAGAGAGTCCCGAGCACATTGGTGCTGTGCGGCGCCGTTGCCCTAAGGCCCTGATCATTGGCCTATGGAAACGCAGTTTTCCAGATAGCTCCGTTTATATCACCCCCGGTTGGGATGAAATTCGCCAGGTGTGGTCTGCCGGGGCAGATGTGATTGCCATTGATGCCACCGAACGCCCCAGGCCAGGGGGGCAGCAGTTAGCTGAATTGGTGCGGCGGGTGCAGATGGAATTGAATGCACCTTTGATGGCTGATGTTGATAGCTTGGCCAATGGTTTGCGGGCCGCTGCCTTGGGGTGCCAATGGGTGGGTACCACCCTATTTGGCTACACCGAAGCCACTGCTCAGCTGGAGCCCCCCGCCTGGCAATTACTCGCCCCCCTGCGTGAACAGTTACCAGCAGAAGTGGGCTTGATCTGTGAGGGCGGCATTGCCAATGCAGCAGAAGCAAGCCGTGCGTTAGTGGAAGGTGCGGATGCGGTGGTGGTGGGCACGGCGATCACTGGGGTGGATCTGCAGGTGGCCCGTTATGTGGAAAAAATACAGAGCCAATTAACCCCCTAAACCAGCAGGGCTGCTTAGCCTTAGCGCGAGTGAATTCTGCCGATGACCTTCCTGGTATTAGCGGCTTTAGGCCTGCTGATGGCGCTCATATACATACCCTTGCGCATCACCCTCACCCTCACAGCAAGGGGGAGGCGCTTGAAATTGCTTCAGAGGATCCGCTTGTTGCGTCAACAATTAGCCACCGAACTCACCCCATCAACATCCCCCCATCCACCTGCAACACCTGGCCCGTGATGTATGCAGCGGCTGGATCAGCGGCTAAAAATCGCACGGCCCCAGCCACCTCAGCCACTTCCCCGTAGCGCCCTAGTGGGATTGCAGCAAGTAAAGCTTCGGCTTGTAGATCCTTGGTCATATCGGTTGCAATAAAACCAGGTGCCACCGCATTAACGGTGATGCCGCGGCTTGCTAATTCCTTGGCGCTGCTTCGCGTAAAGCCGATCACCCCCGCTTTGGCGGCGGCGTAGTTGGCTTGCCCCGCATTGCCCATTAAGCCCACCACCGAGGTGATATTCACAATCCGCCCCCTTTTTTGCTTGAGCATTGGCCTGGTAACAGCCCTGGTGCAAAGGAACACACCGGTGAGATTGAGGTTGATTACCGCTTGCCAATCGCTTGTTTTCATGCGCATCAATAGGCCATCACGGGTGATGCCAGCGTTATTAACCAACACATCAAGGCTGCCGCTGCGTTTGATAACAGCCTCCACCAAGGCGTTTACCTCCTCTTCTTGGCTCACATCTGCCTGGAGGGCATAGGCGCTGCCCCCTTGGGCTGTGATTTCAGCCACCACAGCATCGGCGCCGGCATTGGAATTGGCGTAATTAACAGCAACAGTGGCTCCAGCGGCTGCGAGTTCTAAGGCAACGGCTTTGCCAATTCCCCTGCTGGCCCCCGTAACTAGGGCGGTTTGGCCCATTAGGGGGGAGGTGGCTTGGCTCATGGCGGCAGCGAAACTGGCGCGATCGTACGGTTGCGCTTAACCCTGCACCGCACTGCTGCTTTCAAGGGCAGCACCCAAAAGCCTTTCCAGGGCCTCAAGCTGCTTGGGGCTACCCATTACCACCAGCCGCTGGCCTGGGGCCAAGGTGGTGTGGCCGCTGGGATTAGCAACTAAGCCCTCCACACCATGAATTGCCAGCACTAGGGCACCGCCGCTGCGTCTGCCGAGGTCTAGGTCGATCAAACTGCGGCCGATCACCTCATGGGCCAGGTTTGGATTATTTACCAGTTGAAATTCCTCAACTTCGCAGTTGGAACCCGCCAGTAGATCAAGAAAATTAAGGGCTAGGGGCCGCAGGGCGGTGGCCGCCATGATTCGCCCGCCGGCGATATAGGGAGAAACCACTGAATCGGCACCGGCTTGCCGCAATTTGCGCTCTGCTTCACCACTATCTGCCCTTGCAATCAAGCGGCAGCTGGAGCACAAACCCCTGGCGCTAAGCACCACATAAAGATTGGCGGCATTGTTGGGCAAGGCTGCCACTAATGAACGGCACTGCTTAATACCAGCTTCTTGCAATGTTTCATCAAGGGTGGCATCACCATTGAGAACCTCTAAATGGCGGTCGCGGGCGGCTGTTATTCGGCCTGGATCGGTTTCGATTACTAAAACAGCAATACCTTCAGCGCTTAGCTGTTCGGCAATTTCCCTGCCGATGCGTCCGTAGCCGCAAACGATTACGTGGTTGCGCATGCGTTGGAGTTCTTGCATCCGTTGCCAGCGCCGGCGCCGCTGGAAATAACCAGTTTCCTGCAGACTAAGCAGCCATTGCAGGGTTTGCTGCACCACCACAATGCCGCCTAGCAACATCAATACCGTTACCCAGCGGCCAGCTGGGCTAGTTATCGCCTGATCGCCATAACCAACGGTGGTGAGCGTGATCGCCACCTGCCAAAAACAATCACCCCAATCCCAGCCTTCAGTGAGGCGATAGCCGCTGGCGCCACCAAAAATCACCACTGCTAGGGGCATTAATGGTGTAGTTAGCAGGGGGGCAAGGCGCTTTCGCCAGCGTGGACGCCAGCGTGAACGCCTTGGTAAAAAAGACGTCATCAGAGCTCAAGCAAAAGCTTGGAATGGTGGAGGGATTGAAGCGTTTCCACAGAGAAGATTCAGCAAGATGTTCCCATTGAAGGTCAGCAACAACAGTGCGTTTGGCTTGTAGACCTAAGGCGAGGGAAGCTATGAGCTTTTAAAGGGATTGCGAATCTCAAGGCCTTCAAAATGCTGGCCAACATTGAAGTCCTCGCTGTAGAGAACCGAGCAATGGCTTCTGATTGCTGCTTCCAAGATCAAAGCGTCGAACCAGGCAATCTGGTTGGCTGCTGCCAATTCGTGGGCATCAAGCACAAGGGCCGTATCGGTTGGCACAACTTCAAAATCCGCAAGCGCTTCCAGGGCTCTACGAGCTTCCGAGGCGGAAATGAAAGGTTGTAATTTGCGCGCCATCACGGCTCGCAATTCAATTAATACCTGGGTGCTGATAACAATCTCATCGTGTTGGGCTAATTGGCGTAGCCAATTTTTGGTGAATTGCCCTTTTTGGGCTTCCCGTTGATCCAGGCGATAAACCCAAAGATTGGTGTCAACAAACACTCGCATGGTCAGCCCAGGCTGCGCCCGTGGAGCGACTCCCGGCTCCATGGGGCCTGGCTGGCGCTACTGGAGCGATCAGCAACCGCATCAAAGGCATCAAGAGCCTGGATTCGTCTGGAGCGGGCATCCACGTAGCGGCTGAGGTAATCACGCACCAAGGCGTTCACTGAGGTTTTCTCCCGCAGCGCTGCTTCCCGTGCCTTGCGCAAAAGGTTGTCATCAAGGCTGAGGGTGAGGTTTGCCATCGCCATGGATTTGAGCGCAACCTGATCCTAACGATAAAATCAGTGCTACACAGAACCCGTGCTGAAATTTGCAAACGGATGAGTCTGTCAAGGTTCTAATTTTTTGAGCGAGCTGCAACTGCTTTTAGTGGGTTATGGCAACACGATTCGTGTGAGCAGCCCAAAGGAGCAAATAAAACAACAGTGCGTTTGGTTTGTATCGACGCGCCAGAAATCAGCCAATACATCGAAGGTTGTGACCGTGAAACCTATTCACGCCTTGAAAATGAAGCACGCTTAAAAAGTTTTGGGGTGTGGGCAGTGCCCGGTGGCATTAAACGGCCCTGGGATTACAGAAGGGGTAGGGAAGCAACCTGATTTGGTGTGGATTAATCAACCATTGGAAGTACTAGGAACAAGCCTCCAAGTGTTCTTTGCAAGGGATGCGCAAAACGCTCCTAAGGGTGACATCTTTCCTGGCAGCTACCGCCACCACTGCCAGCAAAGTTGTCACCCCTGTTATTTAAATCCCTGGGGGCTTAATGGAGCAGCTTAATAACTACTTACAGCTGAGCTTTCCATGTTGATGAATTTTTCAAGCTGCCGTTGCAAACCCCAAGGCTTTGAAAACTGATTTTTGATTTAGTTGATTTAAGGGTTGATCCCCCCGCAATTGCTCTAAATCAACAAGGGTTACGCCCGTTAAGGCTGCTAAGCGGCTTGCCACTGGGTTGCTGCTCACCAGCACATCCGCACTTGCCACCTGGGCGGCCTGATTGATCAAATTGAGGCCTGAAAACCCACAAATCCTGGCTTGGGGCAAATGTTGTTGCACCCCATTTGGCAGGGCATCCCATTGGCTTTGGGGCCAATCATCACTGCCACCAGCAGGGGCTAACAACAAAAGTGGTCCATTGCCCTGGGGAAATTCAGCCTGGGCTTTGGCAAGGGCCTTGGCGGGTAATTTGAGTTGAAATGGCTTGGGGTTTGGGCTGAGCCCTAGCGGTGCAAGAAAATCAAGCAAATCAGCACTCGAAATAATGCTGGTGGCGGAGAAACCAGCGCGGGCAACCCTCACTGGTATGTGGCTAAGGCTTAGCAATAGATCAAGGCGCCAATTGGAGGCAAGGTTGAGGCAGGCTTGAAAATCGGGCTCCCTAACGCAGCCCAGCAGGTTGGTCCAGTCGGCTAGTGATACGGCGGCATCAAAACCAAAGGGCAATATTTTTTCTACGGCTGGCAGCAATTTCCATAGCGGTGCCATCGCTGCTGGACAAGCCACCTGCAGTTGGGCGGCCAAGCCATCAGCTACCTGAGCTGCAAGGGGCAGGGCATCCAGCTGGGCTTTGGCCCCACCAGGGACGAAAAACAACACACGCATCAGCAGAAACGAGCCAACCCTGGTAACGGGATGGTCGAATTGTATGGAGCTGATTCCGAAACGCTTGCATCTGCTGATCGTTGCTGCCGGCAGTGGCCGGCGGATGGGCCACCAGCGCAACAAGTTGTTGTTGCCCCTAGAAGGCAGGCCCTTACTGGCCTGGACCCTGGAAGCGGCCCTGCAAAGTGATGAAATTAGTTGGCTGGCGGTGGTGGGTCAGGAGCAGGATCGCCAGGAGATCAACATCATTCTTGCCAGCCTTGCGCCTCAAAAGCCCGTGGTTTGGGTGCAGGGCGGTGCCACTCGCCAGGCTTCTGTGGCCCTGGGGCTTGAGGCTTTACCGGCCGCGGCCGCCTATGTGTTGATCCACGACGGTGCCCGTTGCCTGGTCGAACCAGCCCTGTTTAACCGCTGTGCGATTGCCTTAAGGCAAGGCGCTGAGGCCTTGATCGCTGCGGTGCCCGTAACCGACACAATTAAGCAGGTGGATAGCGATGGCTATATCCGCAATACCCCAGAGCGGTCTGGGCTGTGGGCCGCCCAAACCCCCCAGGGCTTTGCCTTGCCAGCCTTAAGGGCAGCCCATCAAAGGGCAATGGCTGAGGGGTGGCAGGTAACTGATGATGCGGCCTTATTTGAGCTCTTGGGCTTACCGGTGCGGGTTTTAGAGGCAAGCACGGCCAATTTGAAGGTAACCACACCTCTGGATTTGGAGTTGGCCGCTGCTTTATTAAGGCGCCGCAAGGCTTAGCAAACCCCTGTCGCCATCAAGGCAGGCCCTGCGGCCAAGGGGCAAAACAGCATTGGCGCTGCCATGGCCCACGGGTAAACCGGCCAGCCGCGGTATGCCAAGGCTTTCGGTGCGTTCTTGCAGCACCTGTTCCAGTTGAAATCCCTGTTCAGAATCTTGATCACAGCCTTCAAAACTGCCAAAGCCGATCGCTGCCAATTTCTGCAGGGCGCCGCATAGGCGCCAATGGGTGAGCATGCGATCGATTCGATAGGGCGCCTCCCCCACGTCTTCAAGGATCAACACAGCCCCCTCTAAATCTGGGCACCAGCGGCTGCCGAGCAGGTGGGTGGCAACCGTGAGGTTTGCCACCAGTAGGGGCCCCTCCCCCTTGCCGCCGCCCCAGCCCCTACCAAGTAGCGGTGGAACAGCTGCTCCCTGCAGCAGTAGCCGCAGCCGCTCTTGGCTCCAGCTTGGTTCCGCCGCAAGGGTTGTTACCAGGGGGCCGTGGAGGGCACCAAGCCTGCCACTGGCTTGGTGGGCCCAAAGCAAACTTGTTACATCAGAAAAACCCAACAGCAAGCCCTCTGGTGGCTGCCAGCCAAGTTCCAGCAGCCGCGCTGCCCCCCAGCCACCGCGGGCGCAGGCCCATAAATCAGCTGTTGCATCAAAATCCGCCAGCCTTTGGCCATCGCTGCCGGCCAGATAACCCCAGCGACGGTTTGCGATCTGGGGCAGCTCCAATTGAATGCCCCAGCTGCCCAGCAGCTCTAGGCCCGCCTGCAAATTTTTTAGCTCCCCCAAAGCCGAACTAGGGGCCACGATGCGCGCCTTCATTGGGGGTAGCGGCCAAGGATTAAGGCAAATAGCAACAGGGAACCAAGCAGCACTTGGCGTTGAAAATGTTTGCCACTTTGCAGTTTGCCGTTTTGTTCATCCCGTTTCAGCAACCACCACTCCCTGATAAAACCGCAGGCCGCCAGCAGGGCAGGCAGCAGAAACCCAGCTCCCATGCCGGCGCTAAGGGCCGCTGATACCAGCAGCAGCCAAGTGGCCCCATAGCAAATTCCCACCACCGGCACCACCTGCTGCCCAAGGCTGAGGGCACTGCTGCGTATCCCAAGCCTTTGATCGTCGGCCCTATCGGCCATCGCATAAACCGTATCGAAGCCAAAGGTCCAAAAAATTGTTGCGCCGTAGCAACCCCATAGGGGCCAGCCACCAGTGAGGCTGCCCCGGGCTGCAGCCCAGGGAATTAACACCGCAAAACCCCAGCAAAGGGCTAAAAGCAACTGAGGAAAGCCAAACCAGCGCTTAGCTGAGGGATAAATCAACACCAAAGGCAAGCTGATTAGGGCAAGGCCAAGGCAGAGGGAGCGCTGCGGCAGGGCGAGCACCACAGCAAGGGCTACCCCAAGGCATAAAAGGAGCAAAGCCAGGGCAAAACCAGGGCCCAGGGCACCCCTGGCTAGGGGTCTGGCACTGGTGCGACTCACCTGGGCATCGATCTTGCGATCCCAAAGGTCGTTAGCGATGCAACCTGCCCCGCTAACAGCCAGGCCCCCCAACAGCACTAATGCCACTAAAAAAACATCTGGTTTGGCTTGCTCAAGCCAGAGGCTCCAGGCTGCAGGCAGCAATAAAATCAAACGCCCGCTGGGTTTTTGCCAGCGCAACAGCTCTAGCCAGGCGGGCCAATCGAACTGTTTTGGCTTAGAAGCGGAACGAGGGGTTGATGCCACCAAGAGCGGTGTTGCGATGCGAGAGTGTGCCACGGCTCTACGGGATCCTGCGGTGACAGCACAAACCACGTCGCCAAAGGAAGGCATGCGGCGGGTTGCAGCCATTGATTTAGGCACTAATTCCACCCATTTAGTAATAGCGGCAGTGGATCCATTGCTGTGCAGTTTTTCCGTGCTTTTAGCGGAAAAATCAACCACCAGGTTGGGGGAACGGGATGCCGATAGCGGTGAATTAACGCCCCAGGCGATGGAACGCACCCGCTTGGCGCTGCGCCATTGCCGTGAGCTGGCCCATAGCCATGGGGTTGAGGAAATTGTTGGGGTGGCCACCAGCGCCATGCGCGAGGCGCCCAATGGCCTTGCCTTTCTGGCGGAATTGAGGGAAACCCTTGGTTTAAACCTTGAGGTGATCAGCGGCACGGAAGAGGCGCGCTTGATCTACCTGGGGGTGCTATCTGGCATGGATTTTGCCGATCGCCCCCATTTGATTTTGGATATTGGCGGTGGATCCACCGAATTGGTTTTGGCCGATGCCCAGGAGGCCAGGGCCCTTACCAGTGCTCGGGTGGGGGCAGTGCGGTTGCAACGGGATTTTGTTAAGAGCGAACCCTTGGAAAGGGAAAGGGTGAATTTTTTGCGGGCATTTATTCAAGGTTCCCTAGAGCCATCGGTGGACAAGGTGCTGCGCCGGCTGGCACCAGGCGAAACCCCAACGATGGTTGCCACAAGTGGCACCGCCATGGCTGTGGCAGCTCTGCTGGAAGCGGAATCAAGCCGCAGTTCAGCCCGCTTACATGGCAAAAAGGTAAGCAAAGCTGAGTTGGATGCCTTGGTGGAGCGGATACTGCCGCTCACGCCCCTGCAGCGGGCTGCGTTGCCGGGAATTAATGAGCGCCGCGCTGAAATTTTGGTGCCTGGTTTGCTGGTGCTGCAAACCGCCATGGCCCTACTCGGGATGGATCAATTCGTGGTTAGCGATCGAGCCCTAAGGGAGGGTTTGATCGTTGATTGGATGTTGCGCCATGGCTTGATTGTTGATCGATTTGCATATCAAAGTGAAATCCGCCAACGCACTGTTTGGCATCAAGCGCGCAAATTCGGTGTGGATGGCGGCAGGGCTGAACGGGTGGCAAGCCATGCCTTGGAACTATTTGATCAAACCAAAGCAGGGTTCCATAATTTTGGCCCAGAGCAGCGTGAACTGCTCTGGGCGGCAGCAATGTTGCACAGTTGCGGCTTACACATAAATACCAGTGGTTATCACAAACATTCCTGGTATTTGATTAATAATGGCGAGCTGCTTGGCTATTCACAAAGTGAGCAACTTGTGATTGCTTCATTGGCCCGTTATCACCGCCGCAGCCTACCTAAAAAACGCCATGAAAGCTGGCTATTGCTCGATCGCGAGCAGCGCCAAGTGGTTGAAAGCCTCTCCCTGTTATTGCGCCTTGCCGTGGCGATGGATCGCAGGCCGGAAGCTGTTATTGATGGCTTACAATTAGTTATTAAGGATCGCGTTATAAATCTGCAACTTCTACCTTTAAATCCTACAGACGACCTTAGCCTTGAGCTTTGGAGTTTGGAAAGTTGTGCCGCCGCATTTCGCGATGGTTGCGGCTACAACTTGTGTTGTAGTTTAACAACAACTAGGGTTTCGGAGCAGTTGCGGGCGGCATAAATTTCAGCCATTCAACTTTCTCGATGGGCCCTAATGTTTTACTGGGGCCATCGCCTAATTGAATTTGCACTAGATCTGGTCGGCCGGCGCGCAGCTCCAGGCCTTTGCCAAGTGGGAATAAGCGATTTCCTTTGAAATTTCCCTGGAAAAGTATTTTTTTATCATCCAATTGCCGCACTGATAGCCAGGCATTCTGCTTGGCGGTTATGCGCAAATTAGTGATGTTGGATTTCTTGTTTTGCGGTTTCGGAGCTGCTGATGTTGGCGTAGAGATTGATTGATTGAGCGGTTTAGCTGATGGTTGTTGCTGATTTGATAGTTGCTTAAAGGTGATGCTGCCAATGCCTGCAACTAGGGCAATAGCCAGTAGCCAAAACAAGCCTTGGGGTTTTGATGAGCTAGCAGGTTTAGTGGTGGATGCCGTTAGCCAATCTTTGGTGCCCTCTTCCCTATTTGGCATATTTTCACGGCGCTTGCTGGAAGCACCCATCACCGCTATGGCAGCCAAGCTGGGCGACTGGGCAGCAGCTTGCTCCAGAAGTGGCCGTAATTCGCTAACCAGTTGATCGGCATCAAGGTTGAGGGCCCCAGCCAATCGGCGCACTTGGGCCACGGCAAAGGCGTTCTCTGGCCATTGCTGAAGGTTGGCGTTCTCCAGGGCTTCGATTTGCTCAGTTCGCATGCACAGTTGCTTTGCCAGGGCCTCCAGCTCCACCCCTTGGCCCAAGCGCTCCCTGCGGAGGCGTTCGCCAAAGGCAACCAAGCCTCCGTTATCTAGCAGTGGCTGTTCAGGGGCGCTCAAAAGTAATTTTCCTTTTAAAACACTGAGTAATTTTGGCGCAAAATCGCAGTTTGTCACTAAATTGTTAATTAGAACTACAGATTAAAGTAATTATATTGTTAATATGAATGAAAGCTATCTATTAATAATATGGGCGATACTGGATTCGAACCAGTGACCCCTTCCGTGTGAAGGAAGTGCGCTACCACTGTGCTAATCGCCCATTAACCAAAAGTTTACCCCCCGGTGGCGCCCAGCTGCAGTAAAGAATGGGGGTTGGGTTTGTTGCTGGCCAGTGCGCGAGGTTGATGTGTTGATCGTGGGGGGAGGTGTTTCAGGCACCGCCCTGCTCTTTTGCCTTGCTCGCTACACCAGCCTTGGTTCGCTGCTGCTCTTGGAAAAGGAAGGGCAGCTGGCGACCATTAATTCCCGGGCCACCAACAACAGCCAAACAATCCATTGCGGCGACATCGAAACCAACTACAACCTTGAAAAAGCCCTCAAGGTGAAACGCCGTGCCTCGATGTTGGTGCGCTACGGCGAGCTCTTGCCTGAGGCTGAACGCAAGCGGGTGTTGTTTTCTTTCCCAAAGATGGTGCTTGGGGTTGGCCCCAAGGAATGCGAGTTCCTGCAGGAACGATTCCAGCAATTTCAGCCCCATTTCCCTGGAATGGAATTGCTTGATGCGGAAGCCATCGCCCGCTGGGAGCCAGCTGTTGCCATTGGCTCCGATGGCTTACCCCGGCCTGAACAAATAACTGCCATCGGCATTGCCGATAGCGCTTCTGCGGTTGATTACCAGGCTTTAGCTGAATCATTTGTTGCCCAAGCAAAGGCGGCTCTTAACTCAGGGCCTGAACAACAACAGCAGAGGCAATTAGAGGTGCTGTTAAACCAAAAGGTGCGCAGCATCGAAAAGCAAGCAAATGGATATTTGGTAACTACTGCAACAGAAACAATCAGCGCCAGATATGTGGTGGTGAGCGCTGGCGCCCACAGCCTTTTATTGGCCCAGGCCATGGGCCATGGCTTGGAGTATTCCTGCTTGCCGGTGGCGGGTAGTTTTTACTTCACACCAAAGCTTTTAAACGGCAAGGTTTACACAGTTCAAAACGACAAATTGCCATTTGCCGCAATTCATGGCGATCCAGATGTGCTTGTGCCAGATAAAACTCGCTTTGGCCCCACCGCTCTTTTGCTGCCGCTTTTGGAGCGTTATAAACCTGCTAGTTTTTGGGAATTCCTAAAGGTTTTGCGCCTTGATAGTGCCGTTTTAAGTGTTTTATGGCAGTTGTTTAGGATTCACGATATTCGTAATTATATTCTGCGTAATTTGTTATTTGAGGTGCCCTGGTTAAGGCGGTGGTTGTTTTTGCAGGATCTGCGCAAAATAGTGCCTGGGGCAAGCCTAAAAGATTTACATTTTGCTGAAGGTTACGGTGGTGTTAGGCCACAACTTATTGATAAAAAAAATAAAAAATTGATGTTAGGGGAAGCGCGAATTAGCTGCGATGGGCCGATTGTTTTTAACGTAACGCCATCGCCTGGGGGCACCGATTGCCTTGGTAATGCAGAGCAAGATCTGTTGGCAATTGTGGAGCGGCTGGGCTGCAGCTTTAAGGCTGAACAGCTGCAGGCGGAATTGCATGGCCCTGGGGCCTAAATAGGTGGTTGTGTTCGGCGCTGTAGAGCTTTGAGCGTGCAGCCCCAGAGGCGCCAAGGGCAGGGCTAACCAAATACAGGGTGGTGCGCTCCAAGCCCTTGCTTTGGCTGAAATTAGCCAAGCCTTTGAGCGGCACTAGTTGCAACTTTTGATCTGGCCAGCTCACCCGATAACCCACGGCTACCAAGGTATCCGCCGGGTAATGCTTTAAGAGCACCTGCTCCACCTCTTCCACATGGCGAGCGCTGAGATAAAGGCACAGGCTGGCCCCTAGAGCTGCCAATTTCTCCAGGGATTCCCTTTCTGGCGTGCCGGTGCGACCGCTGGCGCGGCTAAGCACGATCGTTTGCACCAGGCCTGGGATTGTTAGTTCAGCCCCTAGGGCTGCTGCCGTGGCTTGATAAGCACTTATCCCAGGGATCACCTCCACCTCGATTTGAGCATCGGCTAATCGGGCGATTTGCTCCTGGAGGGCGCCATATAAACAGGGATCGCCGTCGTGGAGCCGCACCACCCGCAATCCCTTGTTTACCCCTGCCACCATCGCGGCCAGCAGTTCCTCCAGGGTGAGGTTGCCACTGCGCAGTTTTTCGCAATCGGCCGGTGCTAGCGCTGCAATCTGGGGGGACACCAGGGAATCGGTCCACACCAACAGTTGGGCTTGTTCAATGGCTCTTATGGCCCGAAGCGTGAGCAGGTCGGGGGCGCCGGGGCCAGCTCCAACAATTTGAACCTTGGCTTGATTAATCAATTGGCCTGCCGGGGTCGGGGAGGGGGCGCTTTAGGGCAAGCAACCAAGCTAAACCTGCTGCACCAGCTAGGGCCAACAGCAGGCTCACCAATTGCGCCATCCGGAGGCAATTTGCTTGCTCAAGGCTGCCCCAAAGGCAGAGGGGATCAAGCCTCAAGCCCTCAATCCAATATCTGCCCAAGCTATAAACCAGTGCGTAGATGCAGCTGATTCCACCCAGGGGCAAGAGCCAATCACCATTGCTGCGGCGACGCCTTATCAGCAGGATTAACAACACAAATAAACCTAGATCCCAGATTGATTCGTATAAAAAAGTAGGGTGAAACCAGTTTTCGCTTAGGTAAGCGGCGGGGCGATTAGCCACTGGAATCCATAATTTCCATGGCAGGGAAGTGGGTAGCCCAAAGGCTTCCGAATTAAAGAAATTGCCCCACCTGCCAATCGCTTGGCCGAGCGCTACCGATGGCAGCAGCACATCCATTAAGGCCCAAAAAGATAACTTCATCCACCGGGCATAGGCAACTACGGCAAGGGATCCCCCCAGTAATGCCCCATGGATGGCGATGCCACCTTTCCATATTTGGAATGCTTCAAGCCAATTAATTTGATATTGGCGCCATTCAAATATCACGTAATAAAGCCTTGCTCCAATAATTGCACCCAGAACTATTAGGGGCAAAAGATCAGAGATAACTCCAGCCTCAAGGCCCCGCATTTTTGCAAGGCCGCTGGAAACCCATAGGCCCAGTAGAACTGCTAGGGCAATCAATAGGCCATACCAACGGATGGCCAAGGGGCCAAGCTCCACCAGCAGCGGCCCCGGCGACTGCAATACAGCTAAGGGCATTGAATCAAACGCCCTCGGCGGCTTGAACCTTCTCGATCTGACGCTTTTTCAGCACCAACATGATCTGGGCGATGGCAACAGCTGCAAGGAACGCAAGCAAGCCATAAATACGCACTGGATTTTGCAGCACCACCTCAGCATCGATCTGGCCAAAACCGCCCACATTTGGATCAGAGGTGAGGGGAACGCCAGCGGTAACGCTGTCGCCAACTTTGATTAGCAGTTCAGGGCCAGCCGGTATTACCTCATCCACACTGCTGCCATCTGCCGCGCTGATGCTTACGGTGGAGCCGCCCTTGTCGTTGCTGCTGATCGCGCTTACCTGGCCGCTCACTGAAGCATTGAAGGCACCGTTATTGCTCTTTTCGCCGGTGGGATAAACCTGGCCGCGGCCGCGGTTGCCACCGATATGCAGTTGATATTTACCGAAATGGATCGAAGAATCAGTGGCGGGATCAGGGGAAAGGATCGGGAACACAATTTCCCTGTGCTCATCGCCGGGTAGGGGCCCCACCAACAAAATGTTGGGCTGGCTATCGCTGTATTGGGTGTAGTAGACGCCTTTTGTTTCTTCTTTTAGTTCCTCAGTGAGGCGATCTTGAGGGGCGATTACAAAGCCATCGGGCAACATCACCACCGCGCCCACATTGAGGCCGCTGCGGCTGCCGTCGGCAGCAACCTGCTGCACAGCTGTGTCGTAGGGAATCTTCACCACCGCTTTGAAAACGGTGTTTGGCATCACCGCTTGGGGCACTTCAACCTGGGTGAGCTTTTTAGCTAGGTGGCAGTTGGCGCAAACGATCTTGCCGGTGGCCTCCCGGGGGTTGTCGTAGTTCTGCTGAGCCCAGAAGGGATAGGCCCAACTGGCCTGGGGGGCCACCAAAAGGCTGATGGCCAACAGCAAGGAGCTGAGCAGCAGGGATAGGGAACGACGCATCAGAAGAGGTTTAAAGAGGTGTAATTAAATGACGGCTTTTAGGCCCACCAGGGCTTCTCGCCGTTGCGGAAGTCGGTTTCAGTCCACTGGCTGAGGAACACATTGTCGTTTTCCACCGACACATGGGCCAAGGCAAGCGAGAGGGGAGCAGGACCCCTAACCACCATGCCGGTGCTGTCGTATTGGGAGCCGTGGCAGGGGCACATGAACTTATTGGCGCCACTATTCCAAGGCACCACACAGCCCAAGTGGGTGCAGATGGCATTGATGCCGTAGTTGCCGATCGCTTCTGGCCCTTCCACGGTCAAATAGGTGGGATCGCCCTTGAGGCCCTGCACCAAATTGCGGTCACCATCCTTATGGCTGGCAAGCCAGCCGCTTGCTGTAACTACATTTCCAAGTTCGTCTTTAGCGGTGGTGCCGCCGCCGCCGCCGGCAGCTTTAGGGGGTATGAAGTAGTTGGCCACTGGGTAGAGCGCCCCCAGGGCAACACCCGTTACGGATCCGAAGGTGAGCAGATTCATGAACTGCCGACGGCCCATGCCGGGCACGTCCTTGGCCGAAATCTGGGTCATAGGGGAACGCACCGCCGTAGATCAACCCATTATGAACCTTGCACTCCGCCATGCTGTTGCCCTGTTGCATCACCAGGCAGTGCCCCTCAGCGCCGAGGAGTTGATCGCAATCCTGCAAAGCCGTTGGGGCGTTTCCTACCACTTGCAGTTCCATCGCCGCGCAGGACGCTTGTATTTCCAAGTGATGTGGGGCTATCTGGAGCAGCAATCCTTCCCATTGGATGCCGCTGAATATCAACTGCACCTAGGGCAGTTGGCGGAGCAGTTAAACGGCCTAGGGGTGGCCGATCAGGTGAGGCAATGGCTGCTCAACAGCCGCGATAAACCACGCCTTGGCAAGGCCCTTAGCTTCCCTTTGCCGGATCAGGGGCGGCTGAGTGAATTCCTTCTGTGAGCGCCACAAGGCCCACCCCCACAAGGAATAGGGCGCTGATGGCGCCACTTAGGAGCAACATCGTTACCGGATCCGTGGAGGGGGTGAGCACAGCTCCCCCAACGGCTGAAAGCAAAATCACAAGCCGCCAACTGGCCAGCATTGGCCGCCAGCGCACGAGGCCAAGCAAACCGAGCAGCAGTTGCAAAACGGGCAGCTGAAAAGCCAGGCCGGTAGCCACCATCAGTAGCAAAACGAAATCCAAATAGCGCTCAATCGACCAAATCGGCTCCACCACATCAGCGCCGTAGCTCACTAAAAAACGCAAGGCGGCAGGTACCAGCGCCCACCACGCAAAAGCAAGACCCACAAGAAAAAGCACGGCTGATGCGGCCACGGCGGGGGCCACCAGCTGCCGTTCGCGTTTATTCAGGCCGGGCATCACAAAGGCCAATCCCTCGTAGAGCACATAGGGAAGGGCAAAGGTGAGGCCCGCATAACCGGCCACCTTGAGCGATACAAATAAAAATTCACCTGGGGCTAGCTGCAGAAAGCGAATGCCTTGGGCTGGTTCCTCCAGCAATTTCACCAGAGGTCGTACCCAGAGCAGGCAGAGGGCTGCTGCGGCCACCACTGCCCCAAGGCTGCGCAATAGGCGCCAGCGCAATTCCTCTAGGTGGTCGGTGAAGCTCATCTCCACCTCAGCTGGGAACTCCGTTTTATTCATTGGCGCAGGCTAGGTAGTAGCGCTAGGGCACGATCCGGTTCCGCCCAGATGATTTCGCCACCCCCATGGCGCACCAAACCCGCCTCCATGCCGGGAATGCGTTGCAGCTGTTCCACAGGCACCATCACCACGGGTACCCGGGCATTGCCGCGGCTGCGGCTGAAATGGGCGGCAAGGTTGGCCGCCGCCTGGAGATCAGCTTCGCTGGCAAGTTGCTCAGAGCCCTTCAGCACCACGTGGCTGCCGGGTTGCTCCTGGGCATGGAACCAAAGGTCGCCGCGACGGGCTTGGCGAAAGCTGATCCAATCGTTTTGGCGATGGTTGCGACCCACCAGTAAGCGCAGGCCCCCAGGACTGATTAAGGCCATTGGTTGCGGCTCCCCTTCCTGGTGCCTTTGCAGCCGTTTGGTTTGGGAGCCCGTTGCTTGAAAAGGGCTGAGGTCTGTTTGGAGTGCCTCCAGCAGTTCCAGGTCGTTTGGATTAGCTAGTTCCAGTTGCAGCAGGCTGTTTTCCAATAGTTCAAGGCGGCGGCGGTGGTAGCTGAGCCGTGGCTCGATCGCTGCTACGGAACGGCGCAACTTGCGGGCTTTTTTATAAAACTTTTGGGCTTGAAACACCAGGCTCAGCTGCGGGTTGAGCTCCACGGCAAGGCTTGCGCCACCTGCGGGATCAGCCAAAAGCAGTTGCTGATGGCCCGTGCTGGCCACATCAGGCCTACAAAGGAGCAGATCCGCCTGTTTCTGCAGCAGGCTTTCGCCGGCGCAGCGGCTTAGTAATTCCTCTTGCTGCTGCAATTCCCGCTGTTCGCGGCCCAATAATTGCCCTAGTTGATGGCTGAGTTTTTGCTTGGTTAGTTGCCATTGACGGCGTTTCTCGCCTGCGGCATAGAAAGCGGCTAGGGCGTAGTTCAGCCGGGGCTCAGCTTGATTATTTGCTTGTTGATCTGTTTGTTGGTTGCTGCCCCAACAGCGATAACCCTCACCCCATGGGGTAAAACCCAGCTGGCCTTGATCCAGATCCCTAAGCCAATGGCACCAGGCTTGATGGAGCTCAAGCCATTGGGATTCGCCCAGCTCGTTTACCAAATCGCTATTGCTGAGGCCCGCTGCCTGCAGCAGTTGGTCCCGCAGGGCGGGCCCTAGGCCGCGGTAGCTCTGCAACATCGCCTTAGCCAATGTTTCTGGCCGCAGGGATAGCCGTTGGCGCCACTGCTCAAATGATTCGTTCAGGCTGGGAATTGCCCCCTGCAGGGGCGGTGGTGGGCTGTAGCTATCGCCGGTGCCGATGGGTCTTAGGCGTGATTGGTGCGCCTGCACTTGGCGGCCGATGGCGATCACTTGATCCTGTTCATCAAGCAGAAACAAGTTGCTGTGGCGCCCCATCAACTCGATTACCACCTGCCGTTTGAGGCTGCCCCCAGGCCGCTCAGCAAAACCAAGCTGCACAACCCGCTCCCAAGGGGGCTGCTGCAGGCTCACCAGGGCTAAACCGCTAAGGCCATGCTGCAGTTGTTGGGCCATGGTGCTGCCTTCGCCAAGCCTGGCTGGGGCGGGCAGGCAATGGAAGCGGGCAGCATCTGCTTGCCAGCGCAATTCAAGCCACAGCCTTTGGCTAAGGGTGCGAAAGCCAAGCTGCACAGCGCCAGGGCAAGGTTGTTGGGCCTTTTCAAAGCGGGCTGGCAGCAGCAGTGGCTGCAGTTCAGTTACCACTGCTTTTAGGCAGGTGGTGTCTTGGGGTTGCATGGCCTTAGTTTCGCCAAGCGTCAATACCCGGAAGGATTAGTAGCGAATGAACTTGCAGCGAATGAACGTGCAGCAACCCAGGCTCACGGTGTTGAGCGGCCCCAGTGGAGTGGGGAAGGGCACTTTGGTGAAGGCGCTACGAATGAAATATCCCCAGCTATGGCTTTCCGTTTCAGCCACCACTCGATTGGCCAGGCAGGGGGAAGTGGATGGAATTGATTACTTTTTTAAAAGCAGCGCTGCTTTTAAAGCGCTGGTGGCCAGCGGTGGCCTGTTGGAGTGGGCTGAATTTGCCGGCAACTGCTACGGCACACCAAGGCAACCGGTGGAGCAACGGCTTGCTGCTGGTGCACCGGTGTTATTGGAAATTGAATTAGAAGGCGCCCGCCAGGTGCGCAAATCTTTCCCCCAGGCTTTTCAAATCTTCCTGAAACCACCATCCATGGCGGTGCTTGAAGCCAGGATTAGGGGAAGGGGTACAGAACAGGAGGAGGCAATCCAGCGGCGTTTGGCTAGGGCCGAGCAAGAATTAAAGGCAGAGGTTGAATTCGATGCGGTGGTGGAAAACAACGAATTAGCTGATGCCCTAGCCCAACTGGAGTTGCTGATGGGGTTTAGCCAGGAACAAACAACATGTCCGGAAACAAATGATTGAATTCAATCATGATTACGGCAGTGATTGTGAACCAAAATGCAGCAAATACTGGGGCGGTGGTGAGAAATTTTTTCATGGTTTGTGGCTAATTTTTTGTGGCTGCTAAATGAAAGGTGTTTTGGGTGCTGTTTCCTTTGATATCAGCGGGGCGAAACGGTTACTTTGCTGTCGTCTTCCGTAAGTTTGTTGGAAGTTAGTTCAGCAAAAGCAGCCAGGGGCCACTTGGCGGCATCAAGGGTGCACTTGAGGGCGATGGGAAGGTCGATCTGGATCTCCTTCATGTTCGCGTCTTTGCCCTTAACGGCCTGGATGTAGGAGCGGCCAGCCCAGCCAATGCAGCCGGTGATGTAGAGGAAAGCGATGCCGGGAAGCATGAAATCACCGGCGTGGCTCCAGCGGCCATCCACTACCAGGTGGGGTAAGCCATCGCTGCCGCAAAGGGCCTGGCCATAGCGCTCGAAGCGAGCTTGGGCCGAAGCGGTTTTGGCTGTTTTTGCCCTGGATTGAAAGCGAACGTTCTCACTGCAAGGGGTGAGACCGGCCAGGCTCGCATGGGCCAATGGAGCAAAACCCAAAAGCAGATAGCCGCAGAGAGCCACGGCAAATACTTTTGAAAACGCTTTGGAGATCAGTTGTTGCATGATGCGCATGATGGGCAGGCCCGCTCTGCGGTTGCTGCCAGCAGATTAGTTGTGGTTACTCCCCCTAATGCCAACGGTTCTTGCCCTCGAAACAAGTTGTGACGAGTCTGCGGCCGCGGTGGTGCAAAACGGCCTAGTGCTCAGCAGTGAAGTGGCAAGCCAGGTGGAGGAACACGCCCTGTTTGGTGGGGTGGTGCCGGAACTTGCCTCCCGCCGCCATGTGGAGGCACTACCCCATCTAGTTGAAAGCGCTTTAACAAAAGCCCAGATTGAGCTGAGCAGCCTCGATGGCGTGGCGGCCACCGTGGCACCAGGCCTTTTAGGGGCCCTGATGGTGGGATCCGTTACGGGACGCTGCTTGGCCCAATTGGCTGGGGTGCCGTTTATCGGCATTCACCACCTAGAGGGTCACCTTTGTTCGGCGCTGAGTGGCAACCCAGCCCCTGAACCGCCCCTAATGGTGCTCCTGGTGAGTGGCGGCCACACCGAATTAATAGCGCTGAGGTCCTTTGGTAATTACGAACGCCTAGCCGGCAGCCGTGATGATGCGGCGGGAGAAGCTTTCGACAAAGTTGCCCGCCTCCTCGGTTTGGCCTATCCGGGGGGACCGGCCCTTGAAATTGCCGCCCGTGGCGGCGATCCGCTGCGCTTTCGGTTCCCGCCAGGGCGGATCTCCCTGCCGGAAGGGGGCATACACCCCTACGACTTCAGCTTTAGTGGCCTAAAAACCGCAGTGCTCAGGGAGGTGCAGCGCTGGCAAAGCGCCGGTAAGCCTTTGCCGGTGGCGGATCTAGCCGCCTCTTTTCAGCAGGTGGTGTGCAAAGTTTTGGTGGAACGCAGTGTGCGCTGCGCCATTGATCAGGGCTTGCCTGGCTTAGTGGTGGTTGGTGGGGTGTCGGCTAATGGGGAGTTGCGGCGCCAACTAACTGGCGCATGTAGTGCCGCGAGCCTCAATTTGCATCTAGCCCCCCTGGCCTGGTGCACCGATAACGCAGCGATGATTGGTTTAGCTGGCTGCAAACGCCTGCAATTAGGGCAAAGTTCAGCCTTAAATCTTGGCGTAGCGCCCCGCTGGCCCCTGGCAAAAGCCCACAAGCTTTATGGAGCTGCGCCTTTTTAATTAAAAAAATCATTTAATATTTCCAAATTAATTTCGCTTTGCCATGGCCCCCACCAACCAGCTTGATCGAACTGAGTTGAACGCTTGGCGCCGTGGTTTCACCCCCCAAGCCGAGATTTGGAATGGCCGTTTGGCAATGCTTGGCCTTTCCCTGGGCCTTGGTGCCTTGGTGGTTTGGCGTTTGATTGCCACCGCCTAGGGCTCTTTAGGATCAACCTGCTTGTTATTTGCCCTTGGCTTCCCTACCGCGCGTCACTCTGGTGCTAGGCACCAGACCGGAAGCCATCAAATTGGCACCGGTAATTTTGGCCTTCCAGGCGTCGCCACTATTTGAAACCAGGGTTGTTTTAACCGGCCAGCACAAGGAGATGGTTGCCCAGGTGATGCAGTTGTTTCAACTGCAAGCCCAGCGGGATTTGGAATTGATGACCCCAAGGCAAACCCTCACCCACGTAACCTGCGCTGCCCTCGAGGGTTTAAGGCTTGAATTTGGAGAAAACCGCCCCGATTTGGTGCTGGTGCAGGGTGATACCACCACAGCCTTTGCTGCAGCCCTAGCTGCTTTTTACGATCAAATCCCAGTTGGCCATGTGGAAGCTGGCCTGCGCACCAATAATTTGTTTGATCCATTTCCTGAGGAGGCAAACCGGCGCTTAATTTCCCAGGTGGCTCAGTTGCATTTCGCACCAACAACTGAATCGGCCAAAAATTTGCAAGCATCAGGTGTGGTGGGGGAAATACACACCACTGGCAACACAGTTATTGATGCTTTGTTGTTGATGGCAGCTGCCGCACCCCGTTGTGATGTGCCGGGCCTTGATTGGCAAAAACACCGGGTGATTCTCGCCACGGTGCACCGGCGCGAAAATTGGGGAGCGCCCCTAAAACACATCGCCATGGGTTTTTTAAAGGTGCTGGAACGCCACCCCGATACGGCATTGCTATTGCCATTACATAAAAATCCAACGGTGCGGGAACCATTGCAGGAATGGCTTGGTGATCATCCACGCGTATTTCTCACCGAACCGCTTGATTACGACCGTTTAGTGGCTGCAATCCGTGGCTGCACATTATTACTTACAGATTCAGGTGGTTTGCAAGAAGAAGCTCCATCTTTGGGTAAACCAGTGCTTGTTTTAAGGCGCACCACCGAACGCCCAGAAGCAGTGGAAGCAGGCACAGCAAAATTAATTGGCACTTCCACTGAAGCGATAGAAGCTGAAACCTGCCTGTTGCTTGAAAACAAGGCTGCCTATGAAGCAATGGCCATGGCCCACAACCCCTTTGGTGATGGCAAGGCCAGTGAACGAATCGTTGCAGCTAGCGCGGCATATCTAGCGGTTAATTAATTAGATAGTTAATTCTCTTTGCGTTTCTTTGCCCATGGTGGTAGATCGATAAATACCCTTTCGCCTGCTTTAATCCCACTGAGTATTTGAGTGTTGCGGCCGCTGCTACTGCCAAGGCTTACCTCTTGAAAGCGCGGTTGGTTGCCAGGCCCCGGCACCAGCAGGCCAGGTTTGCCGTTTTCAGTTACGATTGCAACTGTGGGGACCAGGGGTTTTGGCGGCAGGCGGCCCGCATCAAAATCTATGTCGGCAGTCATGCCGATGCGTAAGGTATTTGGTGGTGGATTAAGTAAACCTAATTCAACTTTTACAGTTGTTACGTTGCTGCTTTTTTCCGTGCGAGGTGAGATGCGTTGCACTTTTGCTTCAAAACGTTTTTCTGGAAATGCATCAACGCGAATGCTGGCAGCTTGCCCATATTTAATGCGGCCGATATCACTTTCAGGCACCTTGGCATTTACCTGTAAACCAGAGGCCAATTCAACAATTGAAGAGCTGGTGGCTCCTGCTGTTGCACTGGCAGCGGTGGTGGGGGTTACGTAGGAGCCGGGATCTGCGTAGCGGTTGGTGATAGTGCCTGCAAATGGAGCGCGAACAACTAAATCGCCAGATTCAACCGATCTTTGCGCTAAGCGTTGGCGGGCGGCATTGTAAAGGGCTTGGCTGCTTTCGTAGGCAGCTTTGTAGCGGCTGATGTCGTCGCCACTGATTGCACCATCACTAAACAATGAACGCCGGCGTTCGTATTCATTGCGGCTGCGATTTAGATCAACTTTTGCTGAATCAATTTGGGCTTGGAGTTCCTCTAAACGGTTGCGGATGTCGCTGGGATCCATGCGGGCCAATGGTTGGCCAGCTTTAACTACATCACCCTCATCAACATAAAGTTCTAATAATTGACCCTGTTTTTTAGGGCTTACATTTACCCTTTGCTGCGCTTCTATTTCACCGCTTGCTGTGATTATCCCAGCCAGGCTGCCCCGGCGCACTTCGGTTGTGTAAGGGGTGATGTTGCGCTTTGGGCCCTTAAGCAGCTGCAGCACTAAAAAGCCACTGCCGCTGCCCAGCAGCGCCAATAGCAATATTGCTGGCCACCAACGCCGCAGTAGGGGTGGCGGGGATTGGCTTGAGGTGGGTTTGCTGATGGCTGAGCAACGATCTGCAAGCATTCTTGATGAATTTGCCAGCAGTGGCGAGTGCGGCTCCCCCAATCTAGATTGAATCAATGCTGAAAGCCGGAATCGTGGGGCTGCCCAATGTGGGCAAATCCACCCTTTTTAATGCCCTTGTGGCCAATGCCCAAGCCCAGGCGGCCAATTTCCCGTTTTGCACGATCGAGCCCAATGTGGGCACTGTGGCGGTGCCAGACCCAAGGCTTGAGCAATTGCGGCAGCTATCCAATTCAAAAGATGTGGTGCCCACCAGGGTGGAATTTGTTGATATCGCTGGCTTAGTGGCAGGGGCCAGCCAGGGGGAGGGGTTAGGTAATAAGTTTTTGGCCAATATCCGCGAGGTGGATGCGATTGTTCATGTGGTGCGTTGCTTTGAAGACAACGATGTGATCCATGTGAGCGGTTCCGTTGACCCGGTGCGTGATGCGGAAGTAATTAATTTGGAGCTAGCACTTGCAGATATTTCCCAAATTGATAAACGGCGAGAGCGTTTAAAAAAGCAACTGCGTACCAGTAAGGAAGCTCAGCTAGAAGATGATTTACTCGCCCGCATTGGCGTGGAACTCGATGGTGGCGGTGCTGCGCGTAATTTAAATATAAGCAGTGAGGAGTATCTTATGATTAAACCGCTTGGTTTATTAACAGCAAAGCCGATTATTTATGCGGCCAATGTAAGTGAAGATCACTTGGCGGGCGGCAATCCATTTGTTGATTCGGTTGCTGAATTAGCAAAAAAAGAAGCTGCTCAAACTGTAAAAGTAAGTGCTCAAGTTGAAGCGGAACTAGTTGAACTTGGCGAAGATGAACGCAATGATTACCTTGAGGGTTTGGGCGTTAGTGAAGGTGGATTACGCAGTTTGATTAGCGCCACCTATCAACTGCTTGGCCTTCGTACTTATTTCACCACAGGTGAAAAAGAAACCCGCGCTTGGACCATCAAAGCAGGCATGACGGCACCGCAAGCAGCTGGGGTGATCCACACCGATTTTGAACGGGGTTTCATCCGCGCTCAAACAATTGGCTATGACCAATTGCTAGAAGCAGGTTCCCTTGCAGAAGCCAAGGCCAAGGGTTGGTTGCGCAGTGAAGGTAAGGAATATGTGGTGGCAGAAGGTGATGTGATGGAGTTTTTATTTAATGTTTAGCTTTAGGTTGTTTGGCTGTAATTTCCGTAGCCAGGGCTCCAGGGGTTCGCAACGGATG
Source organism: Synechococcus lacustris Maggiore-St4-Slac (assembly GCF_024345595.1). Classification (NCBI taxonomy): domain Bacteria; kingdom Bacillati; phylum Cyanobacteriota; class Cyanophyceae; order Synechococcales; family Synechococcaceae; genus Synechococcus; species Synechococcus lacustris. The sequence goes on from NZ_JAGQBK010000006.1 coordinate 109,274, forward strand.
CCATCAATCAAAAGCGGTTCTGGTGCAAAAGAAAGCAATACACGTTCCGCTTGAGGGTAATCAACGCCAAAAGCTTTTAGTCCAGTTAGATCACGCTTATCGATGCGGGCACTGCGCTTCACCTCAATCGCCCAAAACAGATCGGGGCCATACACCACGAAATCCACTTCTAGGCCGGAGCGGGTGCGCCAAAAGCTCAAGCTATCGCCTTGGCGCCGCAATTGACAAAAGGCACGCAGGTGCTGAGCCACAAGTGTTTCTAAGGCCAAACCTTCGATTTCTTGCGCAGAATCGAGGGGGCCACGGGGCCGCAGGCTGCGATACACGCCAACATCAAAATAAAAGAATTTGTGGTGCTGAACTAGTTGCCGTTTGGCCCGTTTCTGAAAAACAGGCAATTGAAAACTAATTAGTAAATCCTCGAGAATAAATAGATAACTTTCGGCCCGTTTACGAGGGATCTCAGCTTCGCGGGCAAGGGAGGCCAGATTGAGTTGGCTTGCTTGGGAAAAGCTGATCACCTCTAAAAAACGGCCGAAGTCGCCGATTTGGCGCACCAACATCAGCGGCTTGCCAAATCAAAGGCACTAGGCCGATCTTGAGCGCCCTTTAAAGATCAAAAGCAGCGCCAAGCGTCCGCCCAGCAGACTGGCAGCGCCATGCTCCGGTTGTTCCTCCAACAGCGAATGCACCACATCAAGCAGCTGGGGTGCCTTCTGGATTTCATCGATCACAATTGTGTGGGCTTCAGGCTCGGCGGCGATGCGCTCCCGCAGCCGCTCCGGTCTGGCCTGTAATGCGCGCAGCAGCTCAGGCGCAAGCAGATCGATCCGTAGGGCCAAGGGAAACATTTGGGCCAGCCAGGTGGATTTACCTGTGCCCCGGGGACCAAACAAGAAGAAGCCCTGGGTTGGAGGCTGCAAAAAACGCGTTATAACCGCCATTTATGCAGCCAAAATGGAGTTTATAGCGCCAATTTAGCAAGAAACCTGCGGTTTCTCCTGATGCGTTTTTTACAATTTCACGCCAAATAAATGGCCGGCCGCTGAGGTGAGCCCCATGGCAACGGCGCCCCAGACCACCATCCGCAGGGCGCCTCTACGCACAGATGCCCCACCTGCCGCTGCGGCCATGCCACCAAATATCAAAAGGCTGCCAAGGGAAAGCAACACCGTGAAGGGCACCACCTTGCTAGCTGGGGCTAGCAATATCGCCAGCAAGGGCACCAGTGCACCCAAGCTAAAGGCCAAAGCTGATGCAAAAGCTGCCTGCAAAGGCCTTGCCCTAAGGGTTTCGCTGATGCCTAATTCATCGCGGGCATGGGCTTCTAGGGCCCCTTGAAGGCTGAGTTGTTCAGCTACAGCCCTGGCGAGGCTGGCCTCTAAACCCCGGGATCTGTAAATCGAGCTGAGTTCCTCTAATTCGCCCTCTGGATCGGATATCAATTCCGCCGCTTCCTTGGCCAGATCTGCTTTTTCTGTGTCCGCCTGGCTTTGCACCGACACATATTCACCAGCTGCCATGGATGCAGCTCCAGCCACCAATCCAGCTAGGGCAGTAATTAGCAGCGTTTCTGGTTTGCTGCCTGCACTGGCAACCCCAACCACCAGGCTGGCCACTGAAATAGTGCCATCATTTGCCCCTAACACCGCCGCCCGCAACCAGCCGGCCCGATGGCTTTTATGGGCTTCCCGGTGGCGGCGTTGCAATTGCATAGGCCCTACTCTTACTCAAATACCAGCTTTTTAAAGGTATCCCCATGGCCAATACCCCAAACGAAAAGCCATCTGAAACCACTGGCCAGCACGATTTTGACGTGCAAAAGGAACTGCATCAAAAAATTCGCAACGATCCCGATTACGACGATTGGGAATACGGCACTGAACCCTTACCCCACGAGGGTTGGACCAAGCCCAAGGCAGCTACACATAACCCAGCCATCCCCAGCCAAAGCCCCAATCCATGACCCTGGTGCTCCAGCAGTAATCCGGCCAGAGGCGGCAAACCAATACCGCTAATCGCCCAGGTTTGTGAATAGATACCCAAGGCCAAACCTTGCTTTTTGCTGCTCACCGATTCCACCACCGCTTCTGTGATCGTTGGTAAAAAAGCAGCTGTGGCAAGGGCCAGTAGCGGTTGGGCCAGCAGCAGCAACAGCAAGCCATGCTTATGCAATGCCGATAGGGCAAGCAGCAGGCAGCCGGCAGCAAAACAAATCAAACTCAAGCGCAAGCCAAATACCACTGGTTTACTTGCTAACCAATGGCCCACTGGCCATTGCAGCACTAAAACCAGCATTAGTTGCAACACAATTAATAGGCCGCCTCCAGCTTCCGGTAAGCCAGCTCGAGCAAGGCCGCCATTGGCTAGATCCAACGGTAAGGCGCTTTGTTGCAGCGTGAGTAGGCCTGTGCCCAAGAGCGAAACGATCAAAATAGGCAAGAGGGTTTGCCCCCACCAAGTTCTTACTTTCCCGGCGGGTAATTTTGCTGGTGCTGGCGGCAGCCCCCGGGCCGGGAGCTTTCTTGTTATCCACAGGAAAAGCAGCATTCCCGATAGGTCAACCCCATAGATCAGCCTCAATGCCTCAGGCCCCAGGCGCCAGGCCAAGCAACTCCCCAGTAGGGCTCCTGTTGCTATTCCAAAAGCATCGGCGCTGCGGGCAAGGGCAAAACCCTCGCTTGATGGCATGGGCGCGCTGAATTCGGCGCTGGCTAACTCCGCCGCCGGCCAATACAAGCCCATCGCCAAACCGAGTAGTAATTCACCCGCGAGAAAAACTTGGAAACTATGGGCATGGAAAAGGATTAGATCTGCGCCAATGGAGCAAACAGCCCCAAGCCGCAGTGGAGTGCCTAGGGCTAAACCACGGTCGAGCAAAATGCCACTGCCAGCGCGGGCCAGCAGGCCAACAACACTGGAAAGGGCAAGGGCAAAACCAATTTGGCTACTGCTAAGCCCAACGCGGTTGAATACAAGTGGGCCAAGGAACAAAATTCCCCCAGCCCCTAGAGCTGCCACACCCCGAAATTGCGCCACCCGGCGTAGGGTTCGGGGAAATTGCAGCCACCACCTGGCGAGTTGCACTGTTGTTTCTGCCTCGGCTGCCAACCCTGTTCTACAAACCTTCAAGCAAGGTTTTCTTGCTGTTGGCATTTCTGTGCTTATGGCAACACCCAGGGGTAGCGGCTGAACGTTTAAGCGTGAGGGTTGCTGGTTTAGATGTGCCGCTCGAGCTCCAGCAACTGGAGGATTGGGCCCTCCAACCCGGCAACAACCTTGAACTGGGCCCCTGGTTAAACCTGTTAGATGCCAAAACTCAGCAAAACATTCGCCTTTTGCTACTGCAACCATTGCCCCTGCAGGGTAATTCGATTGGCCCATTGCTAAATAGTTGGGCCGGGCAGCAATTGGTGCAACAGCTGGGGAGGTTGCTGCGGCCACCCCAGGGTGATGGCGGCGAATTGCTGCTCAATTTGATGCAACAACACAATGGCTCAAGCACCCTCAACCTATTGCGGGCTGCCCCCACACCAGAACTGCGCCTTGATTTAGATGCACTGATCGAATTGGCGGGGCGGCTAAGGGGGCAATTGCGCCAACAGGTGAGTTTGCAAAATAAATTGAAGGCCTTGCCTCTGCCTGAGGAGGTTGTGGCACTGCCTGCTGCGCTGCCAATTAGTTCAGAACAGCAAAGCCTTTTGGTACCCCACCGCGAAGCATCAATACCGTTGCAGTTGTGGTGGCCAAAATCAAACCAAGCGGCAAGCCATTGGCTGTTGCTTAGCCATGGCCTCGGTGGCTCAATTGAACAATTGGCCTGGCTGGGGCGGGGCCTTGCGGCCCAGGGCTGGCCTGTGGTTGCTATCCAACATCAAGGCAGTGATGCCGATGCTGTGCGGGGTTTGCTGGATGGTCGCCAAGCCTTACCTGGCATTGAAAGCCTGCCCGTGCGTTTGCAAGACCTGGATGCAGTTAGTGCTGCCATCGAAGCCAAGCAATTTCATTTCGGCAGCCAACCAACACCGCCGCGGTTCATTCTGATCGGCCATTCCCTTGGGGCTGTGGCTGGTTTGCTGTGGGCAGGCGCCGAGTTGCAGCCAGGTTTAGAGCAGCGTTGCCAAAGGGCGATGGTTGATATTCCTGTGCTCGATAGTTCCTTTCTGTTGCAATGCCAACTCACCAACCTCGCTTTGCCAATGGCAAACCCCGCCAAAGGTTTGGATGCGGTTGTGGCGATAAATGGCTTTGGCAGTTTGCTGTGGGGCCGAGATGGCTTGAAATCCCTTGATTTACCTGTGTTGATGATTGGTGGAAGCCTTGATTTAGTTACCTCACCTTTAAGGGAGCAACTGCTTCCTTTTCAGCAATTAACTAATAAACGCAACCGTTTAGCTGTTATTGAAGGCGCCAGTCATTTCTCTGCGGTGCGCATCGAAAAGGAACAGCCAATAATGCAACTTGGTGCCGATTTTGTTGGTAAAGAACCGCTGCAGGTGCAATCAATGCTATTGGAAATTCAAGCTGGTTTTATTGCTAGCATCGCAGCTAAGCAAACGCCACTGATTGGTAAGTTCAATCAAGGTGGAGTGCAGGCCTATGTGATTGATCGCAGTTGGCTAAAACAATTGCAGCCATTAGCTGAAATTACAGAAGTTAAAAATTAGAATTTTATGCGCGGATCTAAAATTGCAACCAGCACATCAACCACCAGGCTCACCAACACCACAAGTGTGGCCACCACCACCACAATTCCTTGCACGAGCGGATAGTCCCTTCTGTTGATCGCCTCCTGCAGTTGATTGGCAATACCTGGCCATGAAAAGATCACTTCGATCAACAGTGCTCCCCCCACCAAAGATGCCACTGTTATTCCCGCGATTGTGAGCACTGGTAATAGGGCATTCGGCAGCCCATGGCGCAGCACCACTTGGGTTTCGCTGATGCCACGGCTGCGGGCTGCTTCCACGTAGTCGGAACGGAGCACCCGCCGCAGATTTAGGCGTAGGGCATTATCAAAAATGCCACTTAGTAATAGGCCAAGCGTGAAGGCAGGAAGGGCTAAATGGCGTAGGGCAGCTGTAATAACTTGCCAATTACCACTAAAAATGCCATCTATTAAATAAAAACCGCTGCCATTGGGTGGCACCAAGGTGGGAGGAAACCGCCCCCCCACAGGAAACCAGCCCAACTTCACTGCAAATACCAACTGAAACACCATGGCAGCCCAAAAACTTGGTAGTGCATAGGTGCCGATGCCATATAAACGCCCAGCTAAATCAATCTTTCCCTCTGGTTTTGCTATTCCACTAAAGCCGGCGATTAAACCCAGCACGGCAGCGATCACAAGGGCAACAAAACCCAATTCAATACTTGCCGGCAAGGCATCTCTCACGATCCTCAGCACCGGCTTTGCACTCACAAGTGATGTGCCGAGATCGCCCTTAAGTAGATCAGTTAAAAAATCAAGATATTGCAGCGGTAGTGGTTGATTTAATCCCAATTGTTGGCGCAATTGTTCCCTAGCCGCTTCACTTGCCCTACTGCCAAGCAGTGCATCTACCGGATCACCGGGGGCAACCCGCAACAACAGAAAAACCAAGCTGGCGATCAACCACAACATCACCGGCGCCAGCAGCAAACGGCTGCCCACATATCGCAATAGCTGGTTGCCACGATCCATAACTAATTTGCTTCCCCCTGGCGATGTAGATCAGCTAGCAATAAACGGCCGCTGCCATCAAAGCGGGGTGTGCTCACTGGGGGCCTTGCCCATGCCCTTGATCGCACCAGCCAGATCGGCAGATAGGGAACCCCTTGGGCGGCCCGCTGCTGCACGGTTTTAAGCGCTTTTATTCGCCCTGGCCCACTGATCTCTTCGGTGGCGATCAATTGCGCTTGTAGCCCTGGGGCACTCCAAAAACTACCGCTGGCCGCACTTTCACCTTCTTTGCACACATAGCCCAGGGGGCGTTTACAGGCCAGCAACGGCACTAAATAGTTATCAGGGTCGGGATAATCCCCCGACCAATCCAGCATCATCAGCTGAAAAGCGCCATCCCCCAGTTGTTTATAGGCGGTGGTGGATTCCATGCCAGTAACACTCAGCTGGAGGCAATCGGCCAATTTGGTGCTCAGCAGTTCCTGCCAAGTAAGGGCAAACAGGCGATCGGTGGGCACATTAGAGCGATAGGTGAGGTTCAACTCCAGCCGTTTAGTGCCGCAATAACCCTCTTGTTTAAGCAGTTGACGGGCGGCCGGAATGTTTTGTTGCGGCCAGCCGGCGCTGGCACCGGGCAGGCTTGGCGGCACTAGGCCATAGAGGGGGTCGCGAATGTTGTCGCTAACCCTTGCGCTGATCTGGGGGCGATTGAGGCTTAGGGCAAGGGCTTTACGCAACCGCAGCCGATTTAAGGGGGGGCGATCACTGAGCACACTCAGATAACCGATTTCAAGGGCTGGCCCCACCCCTTCCTTGAGCACACCACGGGTGGCCTTTTGGTGGAGAGCCCTTTGTTGATCTGGTTCCAGGCTGCTGGAGAGCAGCACATCCACATCACCGGCATTAAGGGCGCCAAACAAGGTGGTGGAACTGCCCATACCCACCAAGGCAACACCGTTATTTCGTGCTTTTGCACCCCAATATTTATTAAATGGTTTTAGCCGTTGCAGTTGGGGGCTATAGAAACTGAGTTGATAGGGGCCCGTGCCAACGAAGCCGCCCGTTAAAAAACTGCGCTGATGATTTTTATAGGCTTTTGGTGATACCGGCGTGAGGCTGGTGGAACTAAGTAGTGCAGCTAGGGGGCTAAAGGGACGCCTAAGGGTTAGCTCCAACTCATAGGGGCCGAGCACATTTACGCCAGTTATGCGATCACCCACCACATAACTAAGTTTGGCGATGGCAATGAACCGGCGCAGGCTAAAGGCCATCGCTTCGGCATTAAAAACGCTGCCATCGTGAAAATGCACCCCCTGGCGCAAGCGGATCACAGCCCTAAGGCCTTGGTTGCTCAGTTCAGGCATGGCTGCTGCCAGCCGCGGTTCGATCTGCCCACTGGCATTGATGCCATAGAGGGGGTCGCCAAGGGCCGCAATCAATTGCATGGCGCTTGAGGTGGTGGCTTGGGCTGGATCGATCGTGTCGATCGATCCATAGCTGGCAACCACCAGAGGTGCGTGCTCCTGCTTTTTCGCGCAGCCAGCTAACCCTAAAAAGAGGCTTAAGGGGATATAAAACCAGCTTTTGAGTGACCTAACCAAGGTGGTTTGCGCTTGCGGCACCAACCTATGGCTTTGGGGTGCTGGCAACAATATTTAGCGAAACCTCAAAAACGGGTGACCCTTCTGCCTGCAGAGGCCAGCGCCTCACCCAACAACGGCCCTGGCGATCATCTACGCCGATCACTTGGTAGAGATCGGGATCACAACGGAGGTGAATGCAATCGCCCTGATGGAGTCGCATGTGCTTCTCGCGATTGATCGAATCATTCCTTACCTAAGCCCACAGGCAAGGTTCGAGCTGAACACTGGGCTGCCTTTGTGAGGGAACCCAGTTATCAATTGAGCTAAAGCGTACGTAGGCAGCAGGTAATAGCTTCCACCTCAGGCCGCAATAAAATCATTGCCAAGGCCCGCTGGAAATTGCTTTCCTGCACCACATGGGTAATAACCACAATTTCAGCGCCGGCATTTTTTGATTCAAACTGCACGATTGATTGCAAGCTCACACCCTCAGCGCCAAAACAACTACCGATATGACCGATCACACCTGGTTTGTCGGCGGTTTGAAAACGCACGTAATTGCGGTGCTGGGTGATGGTGCTATCCACTAGCCGGCAGGAACGCCAACTGCCGGCAGCTAGCAAGGGATCTAGGCCTGCTTTTGCCCCTGCCACCTGTTGGATTGCGGCAATATTGAGGATGTCGGCAACTACGGCGCTGGCGGTGGGTCCGGAGCCGGCTCCAGGGCCATAGAACATCACCCTCCCCACCGGATCAGCTTCCACCAGGATTGCGTTGTTAACGCCATTCACCCCAGCTAAGGGGTGATCAAGGGGCACCAGGGTGGGATGAACGCGCACATCAAGCACCTCAGTGCCATCGCTATCACTGCTGTGCCGTTCAGCCACAGCCAATAGCTTCACCACAAATCCGAGTTCCCGGGCGTAGTTGATATCGCGTATTTGTAGTTGATTAATGCCTTCCGTTGGAATGGCAGCTCGATCAACTAATCCGCCGTAGGCAAGCCCAGCAATAATGGCGATTTTATCTGCGGCATCCCCGCCTTCCACATCGGCGGCAGGATCGGCTTCTGCATAACCAAGGGCTTGGGCATCAGCTAACACCTCTGGGTAACTGGCCCCTTCCAGGGCCATGCGGCTGAGGATGTAGTTGGTGGTGCCATTGATGATGCCGCTAACCCGTTCAATGCGATTGGCGCCCAGGGATTGCTTAAGGGGTTCCAGAATTGGAATGCCACCACCAACAGCCGCTTCCATCAACACATAAACCCCTTTTTCAGCAGCGGCAGCTGCTATCTCAGCGCCATGGCGGGCGATTACAGCTTTATTCGCTGTTACCACCGCCTTACCTGCGGCAATTGCGGCAAGAATCAAGCTGCGGGCTGGTTCTAACCCTCCCATCACCTCCACCACTAAATCCACCGCTGGATTGGCTACAACCGCAGCGGCATCGGAGCAGAGCAATTCCTTGTTTAGGCCTTGGGGAAGGCTTCGCTCCAGGCTGCGCACCGCCACTTGGCGCAACTCGAGCTCTGCCACCAAAGGGTGCCTGCCTTTGGGATCAAGCAGGATCTCGGCCACACCCCTGCCAACGGTGCCAAGCCCAATTAAGCCAATGCCAATTGCCATCTAAACGGTTCCTTTTTTATCGATCCTATTAATCAAGCGGTGGCTGCAAGGGCAGCCGCCTGAGCCTGCATATGGCGCAGAATATTAAGGAAGCCATTGGCCCTTGATGGGGTGAGGCTGGCCTGGAGCCCTGTTTCTGCCATGAAGCTTGGATCAACGGCAACCACTTCTGCTGCGCTTAGCCCGTTTAAACCAGTGATTAAAAGGGCTAGCAATCCCTTGGTGATTTGGGCATCGGCATCACCCTGCCACTGCAGAAGGCCTTCATCTAACTGTGGCTGCACAAAAACCTGCGACACACAACCCTTAACCCGATTGCTTTCGCATTGCAATTCAGCAGGGGCGGGCGGTAATTTTTTGGCTAACCACAGCACATATTCGTAACGACGTTTGGGATCACTGCTGCCTTTTAACTTGGCAACAATTTCATCAAGGGCGGCGCTGCCGCTTGCCATGGCGAATGAATCCAATTAATGCCAATGAGCCTAGGGCGCTGATGCCAAGTAACGAGCGGCCTAATTCCAAATAATCGCGGTGCCCAGGGCCGCCATCCACCACCAGTTCCCATTCGCGGTTGGCTTGGGCCGGCATTTTTGCTTTAAAGCTGCCATCACTGCCGGTGCGCCCCAGCTTCAGGGTTTTGCTGCCATCTGGTGATTGCAAACGCACTTCAGCATTAACTAAAGGTTCACCAGTGGAGAAGTGGGAATTTAATTGCAGTAAACCGCTGGCTTCTAAACCAGAAAAGTTGGTTTCCACCCCATGGGCTCGGGCGGCATTAGGAATTACCAGCGCTTGGCCAACAAGTAAGCAAGTAGTTATTAAACCAAGGGTTATTGCTGGCCTGTTGCTTAAAAGCATCACTCGGATTTATTAACTCTTTCAAATCTAGCAAGGGCCTAGAAGCCAGTAAAGCCATTGCCGGCTTGATCAAGCCTGCCAACTTGAACCATTCCCACCAATGAACCAATCATCAGCTCTAGGGCTTGATTGGGGCGCTTATCACCAGCAGCGGCGCTTTTGGTTTTATTGGTTTGATGGCTGCCTTTTTGTGGCATGGAAGCGGAACTGGAAAGCAAAGCTGTTTACCCGTTACCAAGGCATCCTTACAAAAACAAAAGCCCGTTGGTGTTCATTGCAACGGAAGTTCAAGGTTGCAGCCGCTGGCACCCCGTTTCTGTGATCCAGCCGGCAAAAGGCACATCCCAGGGATCCCTTGGCAATTGCTCCACCACACAGCACTGGGGCAACACCACTAGGGCCGGCACCTGTTGCCAAGTTGGATCCTGTCGCAAACGGTCGTACCAGCCACCGCCATAACCGAGCCGAATGCCGCTTTGATCCACCGCTAAAGCCGGCACCAGCAGCAGGGCAATTTCCTCTGGCCTTAGGGCTCCATGGAATGCCGGTGCTGGAATGCCGCAGGCGTCCTTTACTAGGGGCCCATCTGGGGGCCAAGCTAGATAGCTGAGGCGAGCAGCCTCCCTTTCGTTCTTAGCGATCACCGCCGGTAGGGCCAGGGGACCAGGCCAATGCTGGCCAAGGGCCAGCAAGTTTGGCTCTCCAGCCAGGGGCCAAAAAATACCTAAATATTGTTTACTTTTGAATTCCGATAGGGTTTTCACTACGGCATTAATTAGTAGCTGTTCTTTTTGTTTGCCATATTCAGCATTGAATTGATTCAGGCGCAGCTCACGAAAGCGCCTGCGATAGCTTGCCTTCACCGCTGAAACCAAGCCGTTAAAGCAACTGCTAAAGCATCAGCAGCGTCGTCTGGTTTGGGCCGTTCATCAAGATTTAATTCACGCATTACCGCATCTTGCACATCGCTTTTATCGGCATGGCCATGGCCAGCAAGGGCGAGTTTGATTTGCATTGGGGGGTATTCAACAATTGGTATTTGAAAGCGGCTAAGGGTCATGATCAACACTCCCCGCGCTTGCACCACCGCAATTGTGTTGCTGGAGCGGTAGAAGAAAAACTTTTCAACAGAAGCTAAATCAGGCTGCCAGCGGCGGATTAATTGGCGTAGATCATTAGCGATTTCCACCATTCGCTGGCCTTCACTTTTGCCCGCTTCTGTGCTGATCATGCCGCAATCCAACATCTCTATGGGTGGGCCGGTTTCAATCACGCCATAACCCACCCGCGCCAGGCCTGGATCTATGCCAAGGATTCGCATTGAGCTAGTTCAAATTCACTTAAATCCTTTGGCATAGGCCTTGCAAATACTTGGCAGAACACCTTCACAACCCTCTCGCCTGAATCGATTGCCTCCAAGGGGTCTTTGCGTAGGCGATGCCGCAGGCAACAGGCCACCACCCTGGCCACATCCTCATCGCTCACCTCCAAACGCTCTTCATAGGCCGCAAGGGCCCGAGCCGCCCTGTTGGTAACGATGTCTCCCCGCAAACCATCCACATTCAATTGGCCGCACACCTCGGAAATTTTTAAGCGCAAGTCGGGATCTAGCTGCACATTGGCTAGCCGTTCCTGGGCTGCCACCACCTTGGTTTGCAGTGCTTGTTGGGCCGTTTGCACCTGCTGCAAAAAGCCGTCGGGGTTGCCATCAAAACTGCTGCGTTGTTCCACCACCTGCACCCGCTGCTGGGCATTGCGCACCGTGCGCACCTCAACGCTCATGCCAAAGCGGTCTAGTAACTGGGGCCTTAATTCACCTTCCTCTGGGTTGCCTGAACCGATCAACACAAACCTGGCTGGATGGCGCACGCTCACCCCCTCGCGTTCCACCGTGTTCCAACCCGAGGCGGCTGAATCCAGCAACACATCCACCAAGTGGTCGTCTAGCAGGTTCACCTCATCCACATAAAGCAGGCCGCGATTTGCCTTGGCCAGTAGCCCTGGTTCAAAGGCCCGAATGCCTTCACTAAGTGCTTTTTCAATGTCGATCGTGCCGCAAAGTCGATCTTCAGTGGCACCCAGGGGTAGATCCACCATGGGCACCTGCCGTGGTTCCACCGGCAGCAGCTCACCTTTATCTGCCCTACTGCGCACCTCAGCGCTTTGCAGGTCGGGATCGCTTGGGGAGCTGTTGTAGGGGTCGCCCGCCACCACATCGATCTCTGGCAGCAGATCAGCCAGGGCGCGGATGGTGGTGCTTTTACCCGTGCCCCGATCGCCCATGATCATCACGCCGCCGATGCGTGGATCAATCACATTCAGCAGAAGGGCCAGCTTCATCTCCGCCTGGCCCACGATGGCGGTAAAGGGATAAACCCTGCGCTTACGAACCTGGCTCACCACTAATTAACGGGCACTGGTTCGGATTGTTTCACAGCTAAGGGTGTAACCGTTAGCACCTGCACAGGGGTGATATCAGCGGGCACGATCAAGCGCAGCCTCACATTGCGTTGTTCACCCGCCGCAAGCGTTACAAAACCCAAGGGTTTACCTAAATCGCCCTGGCGTAGAACCAGGTGCAGATATTTGCGGCCTGGATTGCCATCAAGGCCGCGCAGCTCAACACTGCCTCGAAAAAAGATTGCTGGCCCAGGCGGATTTCTAAAACGCAGGCCGCCTTCCTTGCGGTCGCTTTTTAAGGGTGATTCCAGGCTCAAAGCCAGTTGTTGGGTTTGCTTGCCGCCATTGCGCAGGGGTAAATCCAGGTCGTATTCCACGCCGTAGTTGCCATGGGCTTCCCAAGCTGTGTTGGGGTAATAGGCAAGCAATTGGGCTGATTGCACCTGGCCAGTGCCGAAGGTTCCCTTTTGCAGGCTGGCGATTGGCCATGAAACCGGCTGATCGCCAATCTGCAGCACTTTGCTGCCCGGATCACTGAGCACACCTTTCCAGCGCCTGCCCTGTTGCACCCCACTAACGCGCGAATAAATGATTGGCCCCGGGGCCCCTTTAGGGGTGGGCACGTGTTCCTTCTCGCTCAAACCGCCATCAAGCAGGGCAAGCCATTGCTCCGGGCTGGGTGGGTTATCACCGATCAAGGCAAGGCTTGCTAGGGCCACAGGGCCATCGCTTTCGAAGCGCACCTGCAAGTTGCGGCCATTTAGCAATGGATCCAAACCCTTCACAGGGATCGGCAAACTAAAAGCCAATTGGCTGCTATTGGGGGGCAGGGAGATGCTGGCGGGCAACCAGCTGGGCCTTGGTGCGCCGGCGATTAGGTCGCCGGCGGCCCGGGAGCCAGGCCCGGCGTAAACACTCAAGCCATCGTGTTCAAGTTGGTGGGGAAGGGGTAGAAAAGGGGCATCCGGTTGTGATAGCCAGCTGGCTCCAGAGGGCATTCGGATCGTTATGGCCCTGTTTGTGCGATTGCCCAGCACAATGCCAAGCCAAAGGGTGCTGTTTGGATTTGGCCCAACGCCAGCAAAAATGTGATGGCTAAATAATTCAAAACTGCCATCGAGGGGCAGATTTAAATGGGCGTCAGGTACGGGGCGATTTTTACCATCAAATGTTGATAACAAAATCCCAGCACCCTTCACTACTTCTGGGTTGTTGTCGTTGATCATCAAGCCGCGATCCAATTGGCCTGGTAGGGCCCGCACCACGCCGGCACGGAATTGCTCTGTTTGGGCCTGGGCCTGGTTTGGCAGGATCAATGTTTCAAACAACAGGGCGCCTAATACGGCGGGCCAAAAAGTTAATTTCATTTTTAGTTTCATCATCAATTTCATCTCAATACCTGGGAGGTGGCAGCTGCCATCGCTCGGATCAGATCGGTGCTGCGGGGATCATTAAATGGACCCTTCACCATGTAAGAGGCAACAGCGCGGCGGCCATCTGCTAGTTCAATCAAACCGGAATCCACGTAGGCGATACCGATATCACCGGTTTTATTGAATACCCTCACGCCTTTACTGAGCAGGGCAGCATTCACCTCATCACTGCCACCGCCTAAACCCTGCAACCAGCCCGTGGGGATCAAGGTGTCTGTTCTGGAGCTGCCAAGGGTTGAGCGAAATAGGTCGCGGCTGCGGGGTGATAGTTCCTTACCGGTTTCAACTAACGCAATTGTTCTTGCTTGATCCCTAGGGGTGCTGGTGTTAGTGCCATCAAGATCTGGCAGCCAATTTTTGATTGCAGTGCCCGTTAAACCCAATTGGAGAAATTTGGCATTTAGGGCGGTTTTACCACCCAATCTTTGAATTAATAGGTTGGTGGCGGTGTTGTCGCTAACGCGAATCATTTCAGTTGCCACCTCATTAAAACTGAAGCGGCTACCCAAAGGTTGGCTGCCCATCCAGCCAGAACCACCGCCAACAACAACTTTGCTGATGGTTAGTTTCTCATTCAGTTTTGCTTTGCCTTGATCAATTGCCTCAAACGCAGCCAGCAAGATTGGTGTTTTGATCGCACTGGCTGCCGGTAGAGGTGTGTCGGCATTTAGCTGGGCATAACTGCCCGTATCCAGCACCAGCACAAATGCACCGGCCTTGAGGTTTGGTTGGGCGGCAGCTAGTTGGCTGAATCTTTTGCTCAGATCCAGCAGTTCATTGGTTGGCTTGAATTCCCCCATGTCGGAGCGGTTAACAACTGCGATGGCGCTCCTGCTACTCGCTCCGATGCCGCTAAATCGAGGCGCTAAAAGTTTTAGGGCTGTGCCCGTTAACACCCCCAGGCCCACCCCAAGGATCAACAGCCGCAGCAATAGCAGGGCTGGTTGGCTTGCAGAAAAACGTTGGCTCAAAACCCTGCCCTAGCGCAGGCCAACTTACCCAGAATCGCGGCCAATAGCCCAACGCAGTTGACGCACCATTCCCCTAAGCAGCGCCACCTCTTCCCCATTGGGTTCGGCCCGCAGTAATAAATGCCTAAGTTTTGCCATGCGCGCCTTGGCGGTGTGCGGATACAGGAAACCCACCTCCAAAAGCAGGGCCTCGGCATCCTGCAGGCTTTGCTCAAGCTGCCCCTGGGCGGCTAATGGGGCCAATGGGGAGGCCTGGGGGTTTGGCGCTTGTGCTTGGTGGAGCTGTTGAATTTCGGCCAGGCAAATTGCCACAGCGTGGGAAAGATTTAAAGAGCCATAGGTGGGCGCCGTTGGGATGCGCAGCAACCTGCCCGCCAGCAGTAATTCGTTGTTGTGTAAGCCATGGTCTTCCCGGCCAAACACAAGCGCCACTTGGCTTGGTCCCCCCTGGGGTTCAAGCAACCATTCCAATGCTTCCTTGGGGCTGTGGTGGGGGCGTTCTTGATTTTCAATTCTTCCGGAACAGGCCACAACCCGGCGGCAATCGGCAACGGCAGCAGCTAGGTCGCCATAGGTTTCTGCTTTGCCGAGCCAGGGCCGCCCATGCACTGCCATCAAATGGGCCAGGGGATCATCCAGTTCACAACGGGGGTTCACCAGCCTTAAGCAGCTTGGTTCGTAGTTGGCGCAAAGCCTGGCAACACTGCCGAGGTTCAATGGACCGGCAGTTTCCACCAGCACCACCGCTAGGCAGGTCACTGCAGGGTATGGAGATGGGCAAGCAGGTCGGCCATCGCCTGGGGATCCGGTTGAAACTTAGGCATAGGTGGGGTGCGACCACTAACCACCTGTTGGATCAAGGCTGAATCTCCCTTGCGACGGCTTACACCATGCAGATTTGGCCCCACCAAGCCTTGGCCAGCGATGCCATGGCAGCCGGCGCAATTAATTAAAAACAACTTTGAGCCCCGCTCTTGATCCCCCTGTAGATCCAAGCTGCTGCGGGTATAGGGATCTTGACGGCTTTGGCCGTAGAGGAAAACAGAAAGCAGCAAAGCCGCCACCAGGGCAAGGCCCACAAGGGCTGTGATCAAGCCTCGCCTGTTATCTGCAGTTGTTATTTCCGTTTGCGTCAATGCAGATCACTTCAATAGTTGGAGGAAGGGGGCAAGGCGGGACCTGCTCCCTTAAATTATTTCAATCAACTCTATCCACCAAATCAGGCTGATGATCGAACCTCTCCTTTGCGGCATCGTTCTGGGCTTGATCCCCGTAACCCTGGTGGGTCTTTTTGTTGCCGCCTGGAATCAATATCGCCGGGGCAGTGCCCTCGGCGGCTAGGAGCTGCCACTGCAGCACAAGTGTTCGGCCATAACGCTTGCGGCTTAGCTCTAGCCAGGGTGCTTCGCAGCTTGGTGTTTCATCCCTGGAGCATTCCAGCAACAGCCTTCCCGTTGGCGCAAGCCAGTTACCGGCATAGATGGCTTTGGCAATTGATCCATAAAGATTCGATCGATAGGGGGGATCCCCATAGATCAATGAAAAAATCTCTGTTTTGGCTGGGTTGCGCCTGCTGTTAAGCCAGCGATCAACATCCGAAACCGCCAGTTGCCACTTGTTTCTGTAGGCATCACCCAAAGCCTCCAAGTTGCTGCGGGCAACGGCAGCAATGCGGCGGTTTTCTTCCACCAGCTGCACAAATGCTGCCCCGTGCAGCAGGGCCTCACAGGCCATGGCACCGCTGCCGCTGCATAGATCAAGCCAACGGCTGCCCGGTATTTGGGGCCTCAAGCTATTCATTACCGCCTCTCGCACTAGGGCAAGGGTGGGGCGGGCCACAAGCCCAGGGGGGCTTTGCAGTTTTTGGCCATTGCTAAGCCTCAGGCCCATGGCAGGGTTTGTAGCCAGCGGCGCAGCAGCAGCAGGCCCGCCTCTCCGGATTTTTCAGGGTGAAATTGGCTTGCCTGCAATGAACCCCTACCCACAGCTGCCACCACCTGGCTTGTGCCATAGGGGGCTAGGGCGGTGATGCAACTGCGATCCGCAGGTACCGCTGCAAAGGAATGCACGAAATACATCCAAACCGGCGTGGCCTGGTGATCAAACAAGGCACTGGGGGCAGCTGATGTGAGCGGAGCCCAGCCCATATGGGGCCTTGGCTCCCCCGGCATTAGTGGTAGGGGTTCCACCCGGCCTGCCAATAATCCAAGGCCCGGCAATTCACCTTCATCGCTGCCTTCAAATAACAATTGCAGCCCAAGGCAGATGCCAAGCAGGGGTTTGTTTTGGCCGTCCCAATCTTTGAGGGCATGCACCCAGCCGCCCTGCTGCAGCTTGGCCATGGCTGGATCAAATGCGCCCACACCAGGCAGCACCAAAGCTGATACCACATCCAGTTGTTGTGGATCATGCAGTATTTGCACCTGGCCGCCCAATTTGGTGAGGGCTTTTTCCACGGAGTGCAGATTGCCCATGCCGTAATCAACTATGCCAATCATTTCAATAATCCAAACTGTTCACATGGTTGATTAGGGCATATAAACCACCCATTTGGCGCTGGTCAAAACAAAGTTCAAGGCAACCGGCAACAGCATTATCACTATGATTTAGAGGTTTAAATGTAATCTTTTCGCTTAAGAGTAGCTGGCTAAATTTTTGATTTAATAATTCTATATCTGTTTTTTTAATGGCATGATTTAAAAATAATTGCAATTTATCTGCCTCAAAGCGGCTGCTATGAAAAACGCGATAAAAATGACGGATGTGGTTCATTGCCGCCAAAGCGCTATCAGCGCTGCAATAAAGATAATTATCTTGAGCTGCAATTAGGCCCCGATCCCCAAGGGCGCCATCCACATAGCTATGCCAGCGCTGCCAGTAGTTGTCGCCAGGGGGGGCTAGCAACACCACTGGAATCGGAGGATTTTTGGCGGTTTGAATCAGGGTGAGGGCTTCAAATAATTCATCTAGGGTGCCAAAACCACCTGGCAATACCACTACGGCAGCGGTTTCACGCAAAAAGAAAAGTTTGCGGGTGTGGAAATAACGAAAGCTCAACAGGCGTGGATCAGAGGCAATAAAAGGGTTGGTTTCATGTTCAAAAGGCAGCTGCACATCCAAGCCAAAGGAATTGCCCCTGCCAGCTCCGCGGTTTGCCCCTTCCATCACGCCAGCACCGGCGCCAGTCATCACATCAAAGCCAGCGGCCACCGCCGCCGCCGCCAGCTCCACCGCTAGGGCATAGGCGGGTTCTGCCGTTGTGGTGCGCGATGAACCAAACACCGCCAACTTGCGGGTGCTGCGGTGGGGATGGAATACGGAAAATCCAGCGGCCATATCAGCCAAGGTGCCTTCAATCAATTGCCAGTCGTTGGCATCTGCATCGGATCTACTGATCTGCAGCAGGGTTTGAAGCGCCCTAACGGCTGCCGCTTTATGGGGATGGTTGCTGAGCTCAGCAGCTAGGGAATCGATCTGGGAGCTGATTAATTCTGGCTTCAGAGGTATTTAGAAATCGTGCTGGCCAGGGTGTTTTTGGGTACGGCACCAACAACGGTATCCACTTTTTGGCCCCCCTTAAACACCATCAAAGTGGGGATGCTGCGAATGCCATATTGGCTGGCAACATTTGGATTTTCATCGGTATTCAGCTTCATCACCTTGATGCGGCCCTCAAATTCCTTGGCGATTTCATCAACGATTGGTGCCACCATGCGGCACGGACCGCACCATGGGGCCCAGAAGTCCACCAGCACAGGTACGTCGCTCTGCAGCACGTCTTGGTCGAAGGAGGCATCGGTAACGGCAGCGGCGCTCGACATTGCTAGTTGGTAAACGATGTTCCAATCTAGCAATGCTGCTGCAAAAAACCCCATTGGTTTGAGAAATACCAATGGTTGCGGAGTTGTTTAAGACGAAAGCCCGGACGCGCCGGGCGGGTGGTGTGAGGAGTGTGAGGCCGAAGCCACACATTTCCATGCTAATGCCTCATTTCGCCAATCTTTTCCTTATTTACCCATTCCAAGTTGTTGCGCTTTTTGATAAACCTTGCCTTCCGTAAGCAGCGACGGGGCCACTACCACTTCCACCTGTTGCATCTCTTTGATCGTGCGGGCGCCAAGGGTGCCCATGGAAGTGCGGATACAGCCCAATAGGTTTTGGGTGCCGTCATCAAGATTGGCAGGCCCCCGCAGGATCCGCTCGAGGCTGCCGGTGGTGCCCACCTTGATTCGGGTGCCCCTGGGCAGCAGCGGGCTGGGGGTGGCCATGCCCCAATGGAAGCCCCTGCCAGGCGCTTCGGCGGCCCTGGCGATGGGGGATCCGATCATCACGGCATCGGCGCCGCAGGCCAAACATTTGCAGATGTCGCCGCCGGTAACAATGCCGCCATCGGCAACGATGGGTACGTAGCGACCGGTTTCCTTCTCAAAGTCGTTGCGGGCCGCGGCGCAGTCGGCAACGGCAGTGGCCTGGGGAATGCCAATGCCCAAAACCCCCCGGGAGGTGCAAGCCGCTCCAGGGCCTATGCCCACCATTACCGCAGCGGCACCGGCACGCATCAAAAGCAATGCCACCTCATAGGTAACGCAGTTACCGATCACCACAGGTACCCCCAAGCTGCGGCAGAGATTTTCTAGATCCAGGGTTTCTTGGCCTTCAGGGCCCAGGTGATCGGTGCTAACAACGGTGGCTTGCACAAAAAATAAATCCGCCCCTGCCTCAGCAACCGCTTTACCGAATTTCAGCGCTGCCGCTGGGGTGGCACTAACTGCAGCGATGCCACCGGCTTGTTTTATTTCTGCAATGCGAGCGCGGATTAACTCCTCCTGCACCGGTTGGCTGTAGAGCTCCTGCATCAGGGGAACAAATTCTTCGTTCCCTACGGCTGCGATGCGATCGAGCAATGGATTTGGATCGCTGTAGCGGCACTGCAACCCCTCCAGGTTGAGCACACCCAAAGCACCCAAACGGCTTAGCTCCACCGCCATCGCCCCATCAACCACCCCATCCATGGCACTGGCGATGATTGGAATTTCCCGCTCAAAACCAGCCAGGCGCCAGCTGCTATCAACAACAGCTGGATCAACGGTGCGGCCGCCAGGCACCAAAGCGATTTCATCGATCCCGTAGGCGCGACGCACTATGCGGGAACGCCCCAGTTGAATGTCCACCAAGAGGCCTTTGCTTAGATAAGGCTCAAGTTATCAATCAATCGATTGCTGAGGTGGTATTCGGGGCTATGGGCGCCCTGAAAATGAATTCCAAGCGCCGCTGAGCTGGCCGATAAAGGTTTTGCGATCGCTGCTGCGCACAAGTTTTTTAGCTGCAAATATCCCTAGCCAGATCAGTCCCACCAGCTCAAGCAGCCGCGGCAGCATTGGGATGTGATTAAGGGTTCCCAGCACTGCCCCGAGCAGCTGCAGGAGGATTAAAAGCACAATTGCAAGCCCCGCTGCTTTCAGGGGGCCTTGGCTTTGCTCCCAAATTTGGCTTGCCTTGCCAGCTCCGAGCCAGTTGTTCAACACGGCCATCAGTTCTTGCCACTCACCACCCTCGCTGGCTTCAGCTGTGTTGGCTGGGGCCAGAATCGTTTTGGCAATTGGGCTATCAATTGGATTTACAACTGGATCGGCAATTGGATTTACAACTGGATCTTCCATGGAACTGCTGCATGGCAAAACCGATTTTATCCGAGCAAACTAATAATCAAACTTTCCCTTAACCATCAAGGGGTTGCAGGCTGCCATCGCCAGTGAGGGGAGCTTGCCAAGCTCGAATTGGGAAGCTGCCATCCTTCAATTTCTCCACCAGCAGCGCCGTGTGGCTATCGCCAAGCTTGAGGCTGCAGGCCGGTGCTGCCTTCACCCATTGGCCATCCACCTGAATCCTGCCGCTCAGTAGCGCCGCGTAGCTCACGGTGCCAAAACTGGGCCTAGTTCGCCGCGGTATGGAGAAATCCAATACGGGCACCTCCAAAGCCCCATCTGGCACTGCCGCCGCCCGGGCCTGGGTTTCAGCAAGCAGCAAAATCGGCGCAGCCACCGCCACCAAAAGGGCTGCTCCATGGCCTTCAAACCAACAGGGTTTGAGCCACTGGCGCCTTAAGCCGTGCAGGTTCACCGTGGCGGCCACCGTTGCCCCGGGCGCCCTGGCCTGGCCATTGGCCTGGCGGCGGCAATTCGGTTGATGGCCACTGCCGGGCCCTAGCACCTGGCCGATGCTGCCCGCCACCAGCAGGGGTTGCCCTGGCCCCAGTTGGCTTAAGCCAGGCATGCTCAGGCCAATGCTGCGGGCGCCACTGCAACTAAACAAGGCGTTGCCATAGGGGCCTAGGAGCCCGCCCATGCTGCTTGCTAGCAAACCCTCAGCGCTGCTAACGGCCACCACTCCATTTTCGCTGATCGCCCTGCTCAACAGCAGCCTTGCCGTTGTTAGTTGCTTGAGCTGAAGGCGGGTTTGCAGCTCCCGGCGGGGGTGCAGGGCAGTGGCCTCGCCGAATAATTCCAGGGGCACTTCCTCCCCGGCCAACAACTGATCGAGCACATGGGCGCCACCGCGGCGGCGAGGTGTGTCAAGGCCAGCACCAATGGGTAAACACAATTCGCCGGGGCCGTAGCCCCCACCGGCGGCCACCCCCCCCAGCACTGCCCTGCGCAAGCGCAGGGGTGGATCGCAGGGGCCAAGGCTCAGCCAAATTTGACCCTGGTCGGTGAATTCACAGCTGCCGGCTGCCACCACATCCGTGCTGCCATAGGCCGCCTCCAGCCCTTGGGCCTTGGCCAAGGCGCGAAATTCCAGGGCGCTGCACACCCGCAGCTTTCCCAGCAGCTGTTTTTGGCGCAGTTCTTCTGGGGTTCGGGGCTGGAAAGCCATGGGGGGCTGCTTTGTAGGTAATGTTGGGTGTTCTCCCGGCCAAGCGCAGCAGGCAGTTCCATGGCGGATCCCACCGGATCGATCACCCCGGAAGGTTCCCCCGAAGGGTCTACCGAGCGAATCATCCAAACCGACCTACGCAGTGAAATGTCGCGCTCCTATTTGGAGTATGCGATGAGTGTGATCGTGGGTAGGGCCTTGCCCGATGCCCGCGATGGTTTGAAACCAGTGCATCGCCGCATCCTTTATGCGATGTATGAGCTTGGCTTAACCAGCGATCGGCCCTACCGCAAATGCGCTCGTGTGGTGGGTGAAGTGCTTGGTAAATACCATCCCCATGGCGACACGGCCGTATACGACGCCTTGGTGCGCATGGCCCAAAGCTTTTCGATGCGCGCGCCGTTGATCGACGGCCATGGCAACTTTGGTTCCGTGGATAACGATCCACCGGCCGCGATGCGATACACCGAATCCAGGTTGCAGTCGCTCACCACCGACAGCCTGCTGGAGGATATCGAGGCTGAAACCGTCGATTTTATCGACAACTTTGATGGTTCCCAGCAGGAACCAACGGTGATGCCAGCGCGGCTGCCGCACCTATTGCTGAATGGCTCCAGCGGCATTGCCGTTGGGATGGCAACCAATATCCCCCCCCATAATTTGGGTGAGCTTATCGATGGGGTGTTGGCACTGATCGCTAATCCAGAATTAGACGATCGCAGCTTGATGTCGATAATTCCGGGGCCGGATTTTCCTACCGGTGGTCAAATCCTCGGCCGCCAAGGCATTCGTGAAACCTACAGCGGTGGCCGCGGCTCAATCACGATGAGGGGCGTTGCTGCAATTGAAACCCTTGAGGTGAAGGGTAGGCCTGATCGCGATGCCGTAATTATCACCGAACTGCCATACCAAACAAATAAGGCTGCTTTGATTGAGCGGATTGCAGAGCTGGTTAATGATAAAAAATTAGAAGGAATTTCAGACATACGCGATGAAAGTGATCGCGATGGTATGCGAATTGTTATTGAATTGCGCAGGGACGCATACCCCCAGGTTGTGCTTAATAACCTTTATAAAATAACACCACTTCAAAATAACTTTAGCGCTTACATGCTCGCCCTCGTTAAGGGTGAGCCGCTGGTGCTTAACCTGCGGCGAATGTTGCAGGTGTTCATTGAATTCCGCATCGAAACAATCGAGCGGCGCACCCGTTATCTATTGCGCAAGGCAGAGGAAAGAGACCATATCTTGCTCGGTTTGCTCGTTGCGCTTAATGATCTAGACGCAATTATTAAATTGATCCGTGGCGCCGCTGATGCCGCCACCGCCAGGCAGGAATTAACTGCTCAACATGGCTTAACTGATATCCAAGCCGACGCAATTTTGCAGATGCAATTGCGTAGATTAACCGCCCTAGAAGCTGATAAAATTAGGCTCGAGCATGAGGATTTGCTCGCTAAAATTGCCAACTATAAAAATATCCTCGAAAATCGCGAAAGGGTGCTCGAAATAATTGAAACAGAATTAAAGCAGTTAAAAGAAAAACACAGCACCCCCAGGCGCACCGAAATCCTTGATTTAGAAGGGGGGCTTGAAGACATTGATCTGATCGCTAATGAGCGTTCGGTGGTGCTTCTCACTGAAAACGGTTATCTAAAAAGGATGCCCGTTAGTGAATTTGAATCCACCAGCCGCGGCACCCGCGGTAAAGCCGGCACTAAGAGCCAAGGCGAGGAAGCGGTTTGTTTATTTATTAGCTGCAACGACCACGATTCGCTTTTACTCTTCTCCGATCGCGGTGTTGTTTACTCGGTTCCCGCCTACCGCGTGCCGATTGCCAGCCGCGCTGCTAAAGGCACGCCAATAGTGCAATTGCTACCAATACCGCGGGAGGAAAAGATCACCTCCATATTGGCTGTTTCCGCCTTTGAAGAAGAGGTGCAGCTACTAATGCTCACCAGCGGCGGTTATATAAAACGCACACTTCTCTCAGCCTTTTCCAATATTCGTGCCAATGGTTTGATCGCCATTGGTTTAGAGCCCTCCGACGCCCTGCGTTGGGTGCGTTTAGCCAAGGTTGGCGACAGTGTATTGATTGGTTCATTAAAGGGAATGGCGATTCATTTCCGGATTTCCGATGATGAATTAAGGCCCCTGGGCCGCTCCGCCAGGGGTGTGCGAGCCATGGCCCTGCGCGCTGGCGATAGCTTGATGAGCATGGATGTGTTGCCAAAGGATCTTGCCGATCGCATCGCCAATAGCAATCTGGAAATTGCCGATGCAGCAGCTGATGCCGATGCCGACGTAGATGTGCCAACCACCAGTGAAGGCCCCTGGGTTTTGGTTGCCACCGCCTCCGGCCTTGGTAAGCGGGTGCCAGTGGATCAGTTTCGGCTTCAGAAACGCGCTGGCATGGGTTTAAGGGGAATCAAATTCCGCCGTGATGGCGATACCTTGGTGGGTTTACGGGTGATGGGCGAGGAGGAGGAATTGCTTTTAGTGAGTGAACGCGGTGTGATTGTGCGCCTGCAATCCGATGCCATTCCCCAGCAATCCCGGGCTGCCACTGGAGTGAGATTGCAGAAATTGGATTCCGGAGATCGATTGGCTGAAGTGGTGTTGGTGCCGCCGGCCCTAGAGCTGGAAGAAGAGGTTGGCGCAGAAGCTGAGGCTTAAGTGATGGCAAACCCTGGTGTTGATTTCTGGGTTGCTAATACGATTGCAGATTTGATCCAGGGGGACGTTAAAGAACACCTCCCCCTAACTGCAATCCCCTTAACTGGCGATGTGTTGGGGATGGGCACCACCACCAGCATTGATAACGGTGAACTTAGCTTTTTACGCAATTCCAGTGGCAACACCACCATTTGGAAATGTGAGGCAGTTGATGGGGGCATTCGTGCCCTACGGCCTGGCGACGGCAGTTCCCACTTTCCCTACGTTTGTTTTACAGCTGATGCCTCTGCCCTAGAGGTTTTACTTGATCCCGTTGAACTTGTTGGTGTTGGGGAGCAACCACTGCAAATGCTGGTGGCTGCTGCAATCAAGCAGTTGCAGGAGCAGGGGCGATTGGCGGCGGCTCCGATCTACGGCCTGCGCTTGGAGTTGGAGTGGCAAAGCCTTGTAATCACTGTGGCTTCTAAGCTCTGCATGGGTCAGCAACGGCGCAATACAGCTATCGCCCGCAGCGAAACCAGCGAGGGAACTGCCGCCAGCAGCATCTACGACCTTTTGCAGCACTACCGGCTTGCCCCTGAAGATCCTGGCAACGGCAATGATCCCGTGCGCTATCTCGGAAACTCAATGGAGTGGGATTGCTGTGGATTTTTCGATACCAACCCAAGCGCCGGTTTAGTTACGATCCCAAATCCTGATGCCCACTTACATCTACATGGTTGCAGTAGTGATCTTCGCTATGGCGGCCATTTGCACCATGAACACCCTGGCAGCTGTTTAAAAGCAGTAAAGCGTTTTGCTATCTACCCACTGCAGCAACTGCAGCACCTCAGCAGTGATCTAGCAATTGAAGCACTTAGCTACAACGCTGCTGTTGCCAGCTTTAAGGTTGTAAATCGCGGTGCTATGGATGTGAGCGATGTGGGCGTTGCCGTTGTGGTGAATGATTGCTACTCCAGCCATCTATTTCTACGCATGCCTTGGCTTGCGGCAGGCGCTAGCGAGCAGTTTGAAGTGCCCCTTGCCCTTGCCAGCGGCAGCCACTGCTTGGAGGTGATAGCTGATCCAGAGGGGCAAATAATTGAGCCAACAAATCAGCAGGCTAATAATCGAGCCCGTTTAGATCTAACGCTCTGATGGCAGCCACCATTGATGTGCTGGTTATCGGCGCTGGGCCGGCGGCCCTCTGCATTGCAGCCGCCCTTGCCCAGCATGGCTTAAGGGTTAGGGGCATCGCACCCCATGATCCAAGCGATCAGTGGCCAAACACCTTTGGTATCTGGGGCCCTGAGGTGGATCAATTGGGCCTTCAGCATCTGCTGGAGCACCGCTGGAGCAACTGCCATAGCTACTTTGATATAGATATCAATCACCCCATTAACTACGGCCTTTTTGATAAACAAGCCCTTCAGCAACACTGGCTTGATCAATGCCTACAAGGGGCTGTTGATTGGCAGCTGGGCCAGGTGGTTTCAGTTGCCCATGATTCCAAGTATTCATCAATTACCACCGCAGCTGGTGAGTGCCTAGAGGCGCGGTTGGTGTTAGATGCCAGCGGCCATCATTCCCCATTTGTGAAAAGGACCCAGCTCAAGCCAGTGGCTAGCCAAGCGGCCTATGGCATCGTTGGCCGCTTTTCGGCGCCGCCGCTGGAGCCCGGTCAATTTGTATTGATGGATTACAGAGCAAATCACCTAAGTGAGCAGGAACGTAACAACGAACACGCCACTTTTTTATATGCCATGGATTTTGGTGCTGGCCTCTTTTTTGTTGAAGAAACCTCCCTTGCCTTGGCACCACCTGTGCC